>CALLYA010000306.1 GCA_937875495.1 uncultured Verrucomicrobiota bacterium | reverse complement strand
AGGTGTCATACAGAGCAGGAATCGATTCCGATTCCGATTTCGATTTCGATTTCGATACCGATTTCGATGCGGACAATGATCCGGCTGATCGGGAAACATTGCCTGGATGCGGCGCCTGAAGGATCGCGCGATTTCGGACGGGGGTTTTGCAAGGGAGGTGCGGGTGGAGGGGGAATCAGATTCGGTTCGGCAGGTGCAACTGGTCACCTGGGTAGGGGTGGGTATCAACATTGCCCTCGCCGCCCTGAAGCTGATTTTGGGAACGGTCGGCGGCAGTCAGGCCCTGATTGCGGATGGTGTCCACAGCCTGTCGGACTTGGCGAGCGACATGGCGATCATCATGGGCTCGCGTTATTGGTCGGCACCTCCGGACGGGACCCATCCGTACGGTCACCACAGGATTGAGACGATCATCACCTTATCGATCGGGCTCTTGCTGGCCACTGTAGCGATCGGGATCGGCTGGACCGCGATCAACGCCCTCCACGGTGCCGAGTTTGAAGTGCCCCTGCGGATTACGCTCTGGGCAGCCTTGATCTCGATTGTCTCGAAGGAGCTGCTTTACCGCTGGACGTTGAGGGTGGGGCAGCGCGTCAAGTCGGCGGCGGTCCGTGCCAACGCATGGCACCATCGAACGGACGCCTTGAGTTCGATACCGGTGGCGGTATCGATTGGGGTGGCTGCGTTTCGTCCGGACTGGTCGTTCATCGATCCGATCGGGGCCATCGGCGTATCGCTCTTCATTCTCAGCGCGGCCTGGAGCATTGTTTGGCCGGCGCTGGTGGAGCTGACCGATGGTGGTGTGGCGAATGAGGACCGCCAGGCGATCCTTTCGATCGCGCGGGATACAACAGGGGTTAAATCGGTGCATGCGGTGCGTGCCCGCCGGGTGGGGTCGGGAATTTACGTAGACCTGCACATCATGGTGGACGGCCGCATGACGGTGAATCGGGGGCATGCCATCTCCGAGTGTACGAAGGCCCGGCTCCTGCAAGACGGGCCGGATGTCGTGGACGTGTTGGTCCATCTCGAGCCGCACGAGAACGAGGAGATCCACGAGGATTGAGGTTGGAGGTTCGCTGTGGGTGGGGCGGTGGCGAAGGGATAGCGGACGTTTGGCGGGCTGATGATCGGAGGTCTCGCGCAGAGGCGCGGTGGCGTTTTCGACCTGGCCACGGGGGTGGGCTGGGTCCATTCCCCTGATCCATGCTTTTTTTGCGGAGTGAGCGATGGCGCGTACGGAAGCCGCAACGGTGCATGTTCAATTGCTGTTTTTTTCGACGTTTTTTTGGGGGCGCTTCGTATACCAGTGTGAATTGCGTGCGTGTATGGATGGAGTCGCGTGAGGTTTTGTCTTTATTGGGTGGGCTCCCGGTGCAAAGGGCGATGGAACATGCCGATGCAAACGGAAACGAGCGATGGCTGTCGATGGAGCGATGAGGAAGCGATGGAGCGTGTGGCGTCGGAGGATGATGCGCAGGCCTTCACCTTTCTCGTGCATCGTTGGCGCGGTGCAATTGAGCGCCTCTGTATGCGGATGCTGGGTGATGCCACGGGAGCGCAGGATGCTGCACAGGATGTATTCCTGCGGCTCTATATCCGCCGAAGTGATTTCGACCCGGAGCGCGGACGCTTTTCCTCATTCCTTTGGCGCATGGCGCTGAACCGCTGTTACGACGAGTTGCGCAGGAGGCGCGCGAACGGGGAGCACGAGAAACGGGCCCTGGAGCTCATGCAGGCTGTGCCCGGCCGCGATCCAACCTTGAAAGCGGTGATGTGTTCGGAAGAGGGCGTGCTGGTTCGCCGGGCGTTGTCCGGACTTCCCGAGCATTATCGAGCGGTCCTGGTATTACGCCACTATCAGGGAATGAAGTTCCGGGAGATCGCCGAAATCCTGGAGGTACCGGAAGGAACGGTCTGTTCGAGAATGGCGGAAGGCCTGCATCTGCTGGCACTGGAACTTTCGACGTTGCGGGAGCATGCGAGAGATGGAGAAGGAGGAACCGATGCGGGGAAACGAGTCTGAACTTCAGGTGGAGCATCCTTCCAGGGAGGAATGGGTCCGATATGTCTATGGAGACCATGACAATGCGGGTCTCCTTCGGCAGGAACTCGATAAGCACTTGTCGGGTTGTCCCGGGTGTCAGCGGACGGTCCAAGACTTACGCCGAACCATGGGCCTGTTGGACCGCTGGGATCCGGCCATGGAATTGGGTTCGGGGGTTGACAGGAAGACCGAGCGGCCGGGTGCTCGGTCCGATTGGTTGGGCCGGCTATCCTGGGCCGGAATGGCTGCCGCTCTCTGCCTGGTGGCCGGTGTGCTTCTCGGGCGCTGGTCGGCGGGGGGGGCGATTCGGGAGGCGGTGGGTACGGCCATGGCGGAGTGGGAGTCGACGGTGTTTGTCGAGATTCGGGCTGAGTTGAGGGAGGGGATGGCTGCGCGGGCCGAGGACGATCGTGTTCGTTGGCGGGAACAGGAGGTCGCGCTGGCGAAATGGTTTGATGGCAGGCTCTTGGAGGAGCGAATGCGAGAGCAACGGAGGCTGCAGCAGATCACGCAGGATTGGGCGGCCAGCCACCTCGAACTTCGTCGCGATTTGGAATCTCTGGCGAAGCAGGCGGACCAGGGACTGCGTCAGGCGCGGACGGGTTTGGCCTGGCTTGCGTCGCGAAGCGACGTGAGTGCGATCGCGGCGCGGACAGAGGAGCCATCGGATCAGGGCGAGCTTTGATGAC
>CALLYA010000305.1 GCA_937875495.1 uncultured Verrucomicrobiota bacterium | reverse complement strand
GGGTCCGGATAGGGAGGTCAGGTTGAGAATGCGGCTACCTTTTCGGACGGGCTCTCGCTAGAGGTCGTCCGAAAAGGCACGCTCAAGCTCGGCCCAGAAACGTACACGTACACAGCGAAGCGGTACACGTTCACGTACACGATGTTGCGGCGGGTACGAGTACGAGTACGTGTACGAGTAGGAGTTTGGGTACGGGGCTTGCCGATTCGTCAGATCATTGTCGGAATCGATTCCTGTTCTGGTTGTCGTCTGGCCCTCATGGGAAGCTCAAACTTCGTCGCCGAATTGTGTCAGCACCGCAACAATACGGTTGCGGTACCCGGTTTCTCATGTCCGAATCCCATCCCGCGTTCTTTCGATATCGAGACCGATAGCGACCCCGACCCCGATCTTGCTTCGCCATTCACCTTTTCGGACGGGCTTTCGCTAGCTCCCCCTTCCCGTCCTCCCCATCCGCAGGATCACTCCATGTCGTCGAGAGTCGGCCAGCTTCGGCGGGCGGGTTCCAGTCCCTTAGAGGCGGCGAGGACGAGCCCCGCTGCCAGGCCGAAGACCCCGAGGGAAACGAGCAGTCCGAGCAGATGCGGACCGCGGCCGATCATGGCCAGCAGGCTCATGGCCTCCACCTGCGCGATCGCCTCGGCCGAGGCACCGGAGAGCTCGACCAACCGCGCCAGCATCCAGGGCGCAGCCAGGAGAATGAGCCCCAGGATCGAGGCGCGCGTGATCGCCTGGCCTGAGTCGCGTGCATAGGCCGACTCTATCATGCCGAGGCCGAGTCCAAGCATGGCCATGACAGCAGTCATTCCAATGCCCCACCCAATCTCAACAAGGGCGACCCACGGAGATACGCCGTTTTGATAGGCCAGCCAACCCGCACCGACCGTGACGGGCAGCACCACCAACGCCAGCGTCTTGGCCAGCAGCAGGGCTATGACCAGCAATTTTGCGCGTAGAATCCTCATAGCCGGCACGCCGGTGAGCCGGAGCAGATCGAGCGTGTCCTGTTCACGCTCCACGACCAGGCACGGCGCGCCAAGAATGATCCCCATGCTAAAAGCGGCCGCCGCCACCCAGCGCCACGGTAAACCGGACTGGTCCCCCTGGAAAAATCCGCTGCCGGCGGGACGGGTCAGCAGATAGAAGAGCAGGACTCCAATGATCACGAGCCAGGCGACCAGGATCGCCCGGCGCAAGAGCACTGGCACACGCATTGCCCCGCGCGCGTTCATGCGCTCCAACCACACCAATGGATCCCGACGGTCATCAGGACTGTCCACAAGCGGGTCGGCATCGCATTGAAGGGCCCATTCCGCAAGCCATTCCCCGGGCAATTCCGCCTCGGGCAGACCATCCATCAGGCCCTGCCTTGGGGCACCCACCGCTCCGAGGTCCGCCGTCCATCGCAGTTTCTGGTGAATCTTGGTGAAGATCGCCCCGGCGATCATCAGGCCGGCCGCCTGAACCACCGCAAGGCCTGCCGCGAAGTATGGCTGATTACGAATGACCCAGAGCACCGCGACAATCGGCAAGGCGATGGAATAGGTCAGCCCGAAGGCGCGCTGCGGAGAGTCGACCAAAAGGGAACAGGCCACGCCCAACATCCCGAGAATCAAAGCGGAGAGGAGAAACGCGAGGTAGAGAAAGAGGACCTCTATCAGCTGGACCCCGCCCAGGATCAGGCAGAAGGCGGCCAGCGGGAAGGTGCTCAACAGCAGGATCCAGAGCAGGAGAACCGAGGATGCGATCTTGCCCCAAATCAATTGGGTCGGGCGCAGCGGCGTCGTGCCGAGTAAGCGCATCAGATCCGACCGCCGCTCAGACAGGAATCCCTGGGTCGCCGGCAACGGCCCGAGCAGTCCAAAGAGTGCGAGACATGCAGCCGACCACATGCGGAAAAGGCCCCGACCTACCTCCTCCTTTTGCGCCAACATCAGCGTATCACGCGGCCAGCTCAGGAAGAGGATCAGCCCAAGCGACGCAAGGAAAAACCAGAGGAGCCAAAAGGTCTGGTCACCACCGAGTAACCGACGCAGGTCCTGGGTAAAGACCGGGTTTCCGACGATCTCCCCACCGGAGTCGACTTCGGTCCGGAATCGGGCGTTGGGATCATGCCGTGCCATAGGAATCGGTCACCTGCAGAAAGGCCTCCTCGAGGTCGACCTCCTGCTCGTCAAATTGAACGATCTGCCCGCCACGGCGCACCATATCAGCATGAATCGCGGCGACGGTCGCGTTGTCGGCCTCCAACTGAAAGCCGGTTTGAAAGGTCCCACGGGCGGTCGGCGTCGGCTCGACGACATTGCGAACGGCCGGCTGATTGTTGAGCGCCTCCAAGATCGGCTCCGCCGGGCCGACCCATTCTACGAGGAATACACGATGGGGACGGACCGCCCCGAGGATTTCCTCCAGCGTGCCGGTCTGGACTAGGTGCCCGCGGTTCAGAAAGCCGATCGAGGTGCAGACATCGCCCAACTCGGAAAGGATGTGCGAGGAGATCAAAATGGTCTTACCCATCCC
>CALLYA010000304.1 GCA_937875495.1 uncultured Verrucomicrobiota bacterium | reverse complement strand
GCGACCCCGATTCCGACCCCGACCCCGATTCCGACCCCGACCCCGACCCCGATTCAGACACTGATCGGACTGATCGGCAACCATGGTCTGGTGGTGTCGCCTAAAGGAGCATACCTTTTCAGACGACCCCTAGCAACCCAGCAGAAACACGATATTGGAAAGGGCGCCCATGACGGCTGAACCACCCTCCCCTGCGAACCTCAGGCTCGGACCGTACAAGCTATCGCTCTCTGGACCGTGTTTGATCATGGGGATCCTCAACATCACTCGCGATTCTTTCTCCGCCGACGGGCTGCTCGATACCCCCGATGCGATCCTCCGGAAGGCGGAAGGCATGGTCCGGGACGGCGCGGATGTCCTGGATCTCGGCGGGGAGACCGCGGGGACAAGCCGGGAGGCGATTTCCGTACAGGCCGAGATCGACCGGACGGCCCCGTGGATCGCGCGCATCGCCCAAAGACTCGAGGTCCCAATCTCCATCAACAGCTGGCGCTTCCCGGTCGTGCAAGCCGCCCTGGAGGCCGGCGCGGTCCTGGTCAATGATATCGGGGGACTCTCCGACCTGCGTCTGGCCGAGGCGAGCGCAGACCATGGAGCCGGTCTGGTCGTTATGCACCTGCGCGGCCAGCCGAAGGTGCCTCACTTGCAGGAGCAATACGGCGATGTCATCCAGGAGATGATCCGGTTCTTTCAGGAAAAAACCGCCTCCGCCCTACATGCGGGGCTCGCACCGGATCAGTTGCTGTTGGACCCGGGTATTGACTTCGCCAAGCAGCCCCAGCATAACCTTCAAATCATGAACCGGATGCGCACCCTGACCTCGGCCTTGCCCTACCCATGGCTGGCCGCGATCTCACGCAAGACGATCATCGGTCAGATACTCGGTGGACAGCCGCCTGCGGAGCGTGATCCCGGGACCTGTGCGCTCACAGTCAGCGCCTGCCTCGGCGGCTGTCATATGGTCCGGGTCCACAACGTCGCGGCTATGCGCGATGTCGTGCGCATCCTCGACGCCATCCAAAGAACCAGCCTCTGACTCATCCGCATTTCTTTTGACCGCGAAAAGGCATAAAAAGAGCGCGAACACCGGCCCCCCCCTGCCCCTGACCGGATCAATACGATGCGGCCTGGTTCATTTCGAAGATCGGCAGGAGAATGGCCATCACGATCAGGAGGACGAGGCCGCCGAGGACCGCGATCAACACCGGTTCAAGCAGGCTGACGAACCGCTCGGAGCGACGTTCCAGCTGCTCTTCAAAGATGTCAGCCGCCTCATCCAACAGGCCGGGAAGTTCGCCGCCCACTTCGCCGGCGCGAACCAGATAGATGAAAGAGGGCGGAAAGATTTGTGATTGGCCCAGTGCATCGCCCAGGGGGCGACCACGTTCCACCTCACGTTCAGCATTCGTAATGGCCTCTTCCATGTATTGATTGCTCACCATCCCACGCGCGGCGGCGAGCCCGGAAAGGAGTGGTATCCCCGCTTGCAGGAGGCTGGACAAGGTCCGCGCGAATCGGGTCGTCGCCGCAGAAATCAGCATTGGCCCCAGCAGCGGCAGCCGGAGACGAAAATGATCCCATGCCCGGCGATTGACCGGACGTCGCAGCCAGAGCCTGAACAGAATCAGGGCACTGACGACGAGCAGGAGGAAGGGCCAAAAACCGGCCCGGAAGAGTTTTGTGGCACCGAGAAGGATCTGTGTAGGCAGTGGCTTGTTTTGGCTCAGGTCATCGAGGATTTCCAGGATGGTCGGAACCACACGCACCATCAGGAAAGAGACCACGCCCGCACCGGTGAGCAACAGAAACAACGGGTATGCTAATGCACTGCGAATACGGCCTTTCAAACGCTCTGTACGCTGCATGTCCTGCGATAAGCGCAGCAACACACCGTCCAATGCACCTACCAACTCGCCTGCCCGCACCAATCGCACGTACATCGGATCAAACCAATCCGGGTGCATGGCGATCGCTTGCGCCAGGCCCTTCCCAGCGGAGACCTGCTCAAGGCAATCGGCCAGCAGGTGGTGGATATCGGGATCCTGTTGTTCCTGGATCAGTGCCTGAAGGGCGTTCGGCAACGGCAGCCCGGCGTGAAGTAAGGCCGCCAGCTCGCGCGTGACAACCCATACCCTCCTGCGCCGCCCCGGTTGTTTCGCACCCCTGATAATGCTGTTTCGCAGGCCTTTGTCGAGGTCTGCCTCCGCGGGCGCGCCCGCTTCGGCTTTGATGCGAAAGGGCTGCAACCCGGCCTTGGTCAGCGCCTGGATCGCGGTCGCCTCCTCGGGGGCATCGATGACACCCTCGCGAACCTTGCCGTCTTCAGCCACCGCTTTGTATCGATACCGATTCATGTCGTGTTCAAGCCGATTGGGCCCATTCGGGAACGATGGTTTCAAAAGACACGCCACAACTCCTCGGGGGAGGTGATGCCGTCGCGGACCTTCCCTTCTGCGTCCTGTTGCATGGAGATGAACCCTTGGTGCTTGAGCTGTTCCTGCAACGCGGCGGCCGAGGCGCCATCGTGGACCAGGCCACGAAAGGTTTCGTTCCAATCGAGGAATTCGAACACACCGACTCGTCCGCGATAGCCGGCAAGGCAGGCGGAACAACCCGCGTCATTCGCGTGGTAGGCGTGAGCCGTCCCGGCAAAGGTTGCTTCAGCTTCAAAGCCCGTATCCACTGGAATCCGGCAATGGGTGCAGAGCCGTCGAAGCAATCGCTGCGCGATCGTCCCAATGCTCGCCGCCGCAATCAGATACCTGGGAATCCCCATGTCCTGTAAACGGATGATCGCCTCCAGGCTGTTGTTCGTGTGGAGCGTACTCAAGACCAGGTGTCCAGTGAGGGATGCACGGATCGAAATCTCCGCGGTTTCGAGATCGCGCATCTCGCCAACCATCACCACGTCCGGGTCCTGGCGCAGGATATGCCTCAAACCGTGCGCGAAGGTGAGTCCGATCTGCGGCCGGATTTCGATCTGACTGACCGACGCGACCTGGTACTCCACCGGATCCTCAATCGTGATGATGTTCTGGCGCTCGCAATCCAGCCGGTCCAGCGCACCATACAGTGTGGTGGTCTTGCCGCTGCCAGTCGGGCCGGTGACCAGGACCAGGCCATGGGTACGTTTCAGGATCGTCTCGAACCGCGTCTGCATTGCGGCAGGCATGCCGAGCTCGCCGAGGTCGTGGAGCTGGTTTTCCCGGTCCAGGATACGCAGGACCAGCCGTTCACCGTGGCGAACGGGGACCGAGGATACGCGGATGTCGAGTTCACGGCCGCCGATGCGGATGCGTGCGCGACCGTCCTGGGGTAGGCGGCGCTCTGCAATGTTCAAGCCGCTCATCACTTTCAGGCGGGAGATGATCGCGGCCCGATGCTGCGAGGGGGGCGTGGAGCGCTCGGACAGGACGCCGTCGATGCGGAAGCGCACCTTGAGGACCTCCTCGTAGGGCTCGAAATGGACGTCGCTCGCACCGGCCTTGACCGCTTCCAAGAGGATCAGGTTGACCAGTCGCACGATCGGCGCGCGATTGGCCATGTCGAGTAGGTCTTCGGTTGCACCGGCAAACAAAGCCCCGGGCTGGGTGCCCTTTACATCCTCACGTTCCAGCTTTCGTATCTCTGATTCACTCGTGGCACTGTGCTTGTAATAGACCTCATGAATGGTTCGATCCAGCGAAGCGGGCGGAACGAGGGCAAATGCGATCGGCGCACCGAGGAGAAAGCTCAGCTGGTTCTGTATCGTCTCGATGCCGATGGGATCGGATATCCAGACAAGGACTTCCTCCGCCTGGCGCCGTACGGGCAGGACCTGATGTTCGCGGGCGTACTCCATGGGGATCTGACCCAGGAACTGGGGGTCGACCTCGGCCACGGAAGGGCTCCAATGACAGGGAAGCGGCACAAGGTCAGCCGCGAGTGCTAGGGCCTGCTCCTGTGTGATCCATCCCTGATCGACCAACGCTTCGAGCAAGGGCCATGCACCGATCTCCTCCTCTCCAGATACGGACAGCTCTCCGATGGGATCGGTCAAGTCGTCCGGGAGCCATGCCCGGCGGCGAAGCTCCTGGAGTAGTTCGTGGGTGCCGAGGATCATCATGATTCCGCCTTCTTCGAATGGGATGGGAGTTGTCGCATGACACGTTCGGGCAGCGAGGGAGGAAGCGAGGCGTCGACATCCTGGGCTGCACGCCTTTGAAGCAATTTCCCGATCGAATCTCGGTCCAATACGATTTTGATCTCGGAATACTGGAGAACGCGTACGGTCCCGGGCGGAGCCCCTTTCAGGCGCCGGATATGTCGGACTTCCGTAACGGTGACCGGTCCTTCTCCGGCAGTGCGTGCTGGAGAGAAGTAGACGGCCAGGCTGGCTGCATCCACCTGTGCGGCTTGCGATGGCTCCTCGTCCTTCTGACGTTTCCGAAGGACCACATGCGCACCCGATCTCCCGGCAATATGAAACCAGAGATCCCGGGGTTTGGCGACACGGAACGTGAGGGTGTCGTTGTCGGCGCCGCTCTTGCCTACCAGGATTTCATGGCCGTCCGCTCCGAGGAAGATGCGGTAGGGAAGCCGCTGTTCGCCGGCGGACTCCGGCGTCTTGGACAACGGCCGAGCCGGAGGGAATACCCGCTCGAAGTGCCGGTTGAATTCTTGAAGCGAGGAGGCCTGCGCACAGGCGTCGCGCACTGATTCGAGCATGGCGATCCGCTCTTCCACTTCGGGCAGACGCTGTGCAATCACCGCGAGTCCGCGCTTTGCCTTTTTGAATCTCCGATAGTGGCGCTCAATGTTTTCGGCTGGAGCGAGGGTCGGATCCAGGGCGAAAACGACCGGCTCGCCCGTGGTCCAATCGTTCAGTGATATTTCTTTCATTCCCCTGCGCAGGAGGTGGATATGAGACTGCAAAAGGTCCGCTCGCGTGCGCCAGTGCTGGGGGTCTCCAAGACGTTCCTGCTGTTGGAGCAATCTCTGACGAGAGCGCTGAACACGATCGAGCTGGTTGAGCACCCGAAGCATGGAGCGCTTGCGTGTGCCCTCCCATACCTGGTCCGGATGAGGCGAGGTGGGGGTGTTGGATGCGTTATCGGCTGATTCCACGGCTGGAAGCTCGGATGAAGTCCAACAAGGTTTCGATCTCAGGGATGCCTGCGTACTGTTCCTCGATCTTGCTCGTGGCGGAGGGTACGCTCAAGCCCGAGCGGTAGAGGAGCCGGAAAGCCCGCTGAATCAAGATCATGGTTTCGGAGGTGATCCCTCGCCGCTGCATCCCGACCTTGTTAATGGTCCGAACGACAGCCGGGTGCCCATCACAGAGCATGTAGGGTGGGATGTCCTGGGTGACCTTGCTGTGGGCACCGACGTAGGCCATGCGGCCGATCCGACAGAATTGATGGACACCGGAAAGCCCGCCGACGACGGCTCCGTCCTCGACCACGACCTCGCCACCCAGGGTTGCCAGATTGGTGAGGACGACACCATTGCCAACCTTTACGTTGTGGGCGATGTGGCAACCGGTCATCAGATGACAATCCTCCCCAACAACGGTCCGGCTCCCCTCTCCGGTTCCACCGTTGATGGTGACATACTCTCGAATCGTTGTGCGTGCCCCCACCTCGATCGCGGTCTCCTCTCCGTGAAATTTGAGATCCTGACTTTGCATGCCAACGCATGCGAAGGGGAATACTTCACATTCCTCGGCGATCCTGGTGTGCCCCATAATCACGGCGTGCGGATGCAGAACGGAACGAGCCCCGATCCGCACGTGGGGTCCGATGACCGTAAAAGGCCCTACCTCAACCCCCTCTCCGAGTTCAGCGGAAGGATCGATGGATGCTAGTGGGTGGATGCTGCTCACTGAAATCTCCCTTGAGTCCCCGGGTGCCTGGACCGATTAACGCTGCAGGTAGCTGTCTTGAGGAACGCGCGCAAGGGTTAGTTCGGCTTCTGACACAACCGAGCCGTCGACACGGACCTCGCCTCGGACGCGGGCCAGGGAGGCGCGGTACTTCATTACGGTGACCTCGATGTACATGCAGTCACCCGGCACGACAGGTCGGCGAAACTTGACCTTATCCATCGACATGAAATAGGCGAAGGAATCGGGCCAGCGCTTGGCTTGCAGCAAAAGCAAACCTGCAACCTGCGCTATCGCTTCAAGTTGAATGACCCCGGGCATGATTGGATGCCCTGGGAAGTGGCCTTGGAAAAAAGGCTCATTGATAGTCACGTTTTTGAGACCGATGATTCGCGTATTGCCATCGCTCTCTAGGATTCGATCGACCAACAGAAACGGATAGCGATGGGGTAGAATTCTCTGGATATCAACAATATCCATCGGCCCGTCGTCCGGCACATTCATCGATGTGTATTCCTTCTTGCCATCAACCTCTGTCATCGGTTCCTGCATCTCGCTGGGCAATGATTTAACCATGGGTCGGGATCCCTCGCGGTGAATTCAGCCAAAAAGTGGTTTGAAAATAGTACTTCACGAAACTGCGGCCCCCCGCTCTAAACCGGCCATGTTGTGGCGACGGGTTCCATCGATGGGCGACCGTGTCCATCGCTTCGCCGCCGCCTTGATCCTCCGGGCGAGTTCCACGTTCGCGGCATGGCCCGGCTTGATCGCGATGATGTGTCCCTGGATCGGTTGCTGGAGCAGTGCGAGATCTCCAACAATATCAAGGATTTTGTGCCGGACAAACTCATCTGGATAGCGCAGTCCCTCTCGAGAGAAGATCGCCCCGTCACGGATGACCACCGCATTGTCAAGGCTTCCACCCTGGATCAAGCCCGCACGCATGAGTGGCTCGAGTTCCTCGTAAAGGCAGAAGGTCCTGGCCCTGGCCAGTTCACGAGCGAAGCTGTGGGCTGTGACGTCCAGGGAGAGATATTGTCCCGGAAGGGCCGGAGTCGGAAACGCAATCGTACAGGAGACTTGCATGAGCTTCGGCCCCGGTAGGATGATCATGTTCGTACCGCGATGCTCGTAGTATACCGGTTCCTCGATGACCAGGATCGGCACCGTTCCCGGCTGATCCTCCACGCCGGCTTGCTCCAACAGCTCTAGATAGGGCGCGCTGCTTCCGTCACCGATGGGAGGCTCGCTGGCCGTTAACTCCACGCGGACATTCGTGATCCCAAAGGCCGAAAGAGCGGCAAGAACATGTTCGACCGTGTGCACGGAGGCCGTACCATTGCGTAGGGTCGTACCTCGATTCACGCCTACAACATGGTCTACACAGGCAGGTATGCTGGCTCCCTCGGGATGGTCGCAGCGGACAAATACAATCCCGTGATCGGGTGGAGCAGGGAGAAAACGCATAGTGACGCGGTTGCCCGTGTGCAGCGCTATGCCGGTCGTCTCCGCCGGACGCTTCACCGTCCTCTGGGGTATCGCTTCCAATGAAAAATCCTTCCTTCCCTCTATCCCGCCCACGGTTCCCATGACACGCCCCAGAATCGTAGAGGATTGGATGGGCATCCAAATACCGCTACTCCTCCATGTCCCAATCCATCCCATGGACACCTGAACATTCCAACGCGAGGTATGAGAGGCGCCATAGAGGTCATTTCACCCAACAATTGGGCTCCATACTACATGAGACCGAGGGTGGAGGCAAACCCCGATGCCCGGCGGGCGGAAGCCTGATGCCTGTGGGCATCAGGCGAGGTCGGAGGTTCGCAGCACGGCTTCGCGTGCTGCTGTCCGGGGCCCCCAGGCCCCGGACGAGGTCG
>CALLYA010000303.1 GCA_937875495.1 uncultured Verrucomicrobiota bacterium | reverse complement strand
AAAAAAGTCTGGATCAGTGCCTGGACCCTACCCACTCCCATAACCAGGTCGAAACCGCCTTGGCGCCTCTACGCCTCTGCGCGAGATTCTCCGGTTCCGGATGGGGCGGGAGCGGAGGATTGTTCAGCCCCTTACCGCCTCTGCCCTCTGATCTCTTCGAGCGCCTCCTGCAGCTGTTGGATGACGCGACTCATTCTGCCAACCTCCCGGCGCAGCTCTTCGATCTGGGCCTGCAGTCCTTGGATCGGGGCCTCGCTCAGCTCCTGAAGTCCGGCTTCCAAGGGCCGACGGCCTTGTTCCACCCGCCGGGCCAGGGCGTCGGCCTGATCGTGGAGCCCCGCAGCGCGAAGATGTTCCGCTGCGATCTGGAGATGCTCCAGACGCTCACGCTCCATCTCGATCCGCTGACGCCGCGGACCCGGAGCCGGAGGCATGTCGCGCTCGGGCTGGACGGGACGGTCGGGGCGCATCATCATAGGTTCCGGGCGCTCTGCTTCGGGTCTGGAGCCGAACCGATTCTCAACGCGGGCGCGTTCGATTTCGGCGAGCCGCTCGCGAAGGTTGTCAAGCTTGCGGGTGACCTCCTCTCTGCGCGCCCCAGCATTCTCAGGCAATTCCGCCGAAAGCCGCTCCAGTTCCCTCAAGTCCATCCGAACGGCTTCCGCTTTCCGGCTCAGTTCATTCTCCCGCTCTTCCGCCCGCTGCAATTGCTGGGTCAGCAATTCCCTTTGCCGCTGGAGACGGCGTGCCTCGGGTGCTTCGAGCTCTTCCTGCTGCCGCAGTGCACGTTCGATACGCTCCATCTGCCGACGGTTCTGCTCCATAGCGGTCTCAGGCCTGACGGCTTCCTCCTGTGCCAGAGCCAGGGGGGCGAGGGCGACGGCGGAAACTACCGTCATCAATGACATCATTGCAATACGCATACTCATCGGTCTGATCCTTCATCCATTGGTGGTTTTCAATTTCCCCGCCCGGACCCCTCATCCTACCACCAACGCAGATGGGGGCGCACCTATTTTGGGCTGGGAGGCGCAGGGGGGAAGCGGAAGGGGAGAGGAAGACCTCGCGCAGAAGGAGCGAGGGGAGGGTCTCGCGCAGAGGCGCAGAGGCGCAGAGTGGGGAATAGGGAGGACGGGGATTGCAGAAACGTCGAAGCTGATTTCGGAAACTGCCTTGGTGAGAAGGAAACTGGAAACCCAGGAATCCTTCAAAAAAGTTTGGATCGGAGGATTGTCTCCGACCACCCCAATGGTCTGGTCGCAGACGCCTTTGCGCCTCTGCGCCTCTGCGCGAGACCTCTGCTCATCCGCACGCCCAACGTCCGCAGCCCCATTACGCTCCTTCTGCCCCCATATCGATCCAATGGATTGCGAGTCCGTTGCGCTCCATGCGGCGGAACCAGGTCATCTGGCGCTTGCTGAACTGATGGATGGCGATGTTGAGTCGCTCGACCATCTCGTCATAGGGGAGGGTCCCCTGCAGATAGAGGGTGACGAACTTATACTCGAGTCCGTAGTAGACCAGGGTGTCCGCTGGAATCCCGGAGTCGAGGAGATTGCGAACCTCATCGACGAGGCCTTGTTCGAGGCGCTGGTGCAGCCTGCGGGTGATCCGCTCGCGCAGGAGTGGACGATCCACGTGCAGACCGAGCACCAGGCCGGGGGTGCGTCCGGGAAGCTGAGTCTGGTTCTGGGGAGTCGGGTGTGCCTCTTGATAGCGTGCGATCTCGATGGCGCGGATCGTCCGCTTCTTCGAAGTCGTGTCGGAGCGATTGTGCAGGGGGCGCAACTCGGCCAGCAATCGGTTCAACTCCTCCTGCGGGCACGCCTCGAGTGTTCGACGCAGTTCATGGTCGGGCGGGACATAGGTCAGGTCATATCCCTTCAGCACCGATTCGAGGTACATCCCCGAACCGCCGCACAGGATCGGACATTTCCCGCGTTGAACGACATCGTTGAACGCGATTTCGAACGCCTGCTGGTACTCGAAGACGTTGAACTTGGTCCCCGGCTCGACCAGGTCGATCAGGTGTACAGGAATGCGGCGGCCCCGAATCCAGTAGTCGTCAAGGTCCTTTCCGGTCCCGAGATCCATGCGCCGATAGACCTGCCGCGAATCGACGCTGAGGATTTCTCCGTCCAACTGATCGGCCAGGCGGACCGCGAACCGGGTTTTGCCACTGGCTGTCGGACCCAAAACCGTGATGCGCTGGCCTGGTCCCACCGCGGTAGGAAGGCAAAAGTGGTCAGTCGATTGTGGGGAATGGGGAGTGGGCATCTGCGGATTCGTCCGCCCCAAGGTGTGTAATGGCTTCTTGCCGGTGAAAGGATGGGGGCGATTTCTCGTGGCATTGACTGGGCATGCGCTACTTCCAGTTTTGCAGAAATCCTTTGATCTCATCCTGGGTCGCGATGCGGCATTTGCAGTCTGATTTGAGGTCGCGGTCGAGGAGCATCATCTGCACACCGCTGTGGCGGGTTTGCAGCTCCTTCCACTTGCGCTTGAGGCTCGCGGCATCGAAGTCCGGCTCCTCGAAGGCGCTCCGGCGGATGGCCTCCATCCCGACGGTCCATGCCTGGGCGGCGATCTGGACCGCCTCCTCCAGGTTGTGGTTGATGCTGCGTACTCGGTCCGCGAGGAATTCAAGCATCTCCGCCTCGGAAGCCGGGGTACTTCCGACGACGCAATAGGGCTGACCGGAGCCGTCGGCGCAGGACATGTTGAAGCCGCTCGAGCCGTCGAAATCGACTCGGCAGAAGAGGTTGCTGCGGCTGGTCTCGCCGAGCTGGGCGAAGATGGAGCGAAAGACGAACGGTGCCTCGTGGACCAGCTCGAAGGCGTGCTTGACCGCGGGGCAGATCCCGAAATTGACCAGGCGCCGAAGGGTGACGTCCTGGACGGAGCGTGTAAAGCCCTCGATATGGGCGAGATCGATCGCCATCAGGCGAATCCGTTCGACATCGGCGGGATGGCCCATGCCGCCGAACGCGATGCGGTCGTAGATCTCGTAGTTCTTCCGCGATTGTGCGCTCACGGTGAAGAGGAGGATGCCACGCTCGCAGCTGAGGCCGACGACGGGGCTGTCCTCCCGCAGTCGCTCGAGGATGTACTCCCTGCGGTTGTGCATAGCTTGGACCCAGCGAAACGGCTCGGATGGCACGTGCATCACCCCCTGGGGCAAATGGATGTCTGGCATGTCAATGCGTCCTCTTCACGATCAGATGGTCGGCTGGAGTTTTTTGAGCAACGACTCCGGAGCCGTCTGCACGCCGAGACCGTCGATCCAATGGACGGACGGGTAGATCCCGGCGGCGGCGCGGATCCCGCCGGTGGCGGAATCGGAATCGGCGGCGGCCTCGAGCAGCTGAAGGGCCAGGGCGATGGCGCCATCGCGATTGAGCTGCTGGAGCGGTTTCCCTTCATAGCGGGTGCGGTGGAGCAGGATCGCCTCGATGACCCCGCTGCCGGAGCCGGAGGTGGCATAGGAGACACCTTCGAACTCAGCGCCGAGGGGGTCATAGGTAAACAACCGCCCCTGAGACGCCTCCTCCCAACTGGCCAGGATGGGGGCGACGATGCCGACGCCCTGCATCAGCCACGGAAGGTTGCCACGCAGGATCGCCGAGAGCGAGCGCAGCTTCCCCTCCAGGGAGAGCTCCTGCAGCTGGCTGCGACGGAAATACTTGAACGAGTGCGACAGCATCCGCGCCATCTCCCAGGCGAAGGCCGGCACGCCCGCGATCCCGAGGAGCGTGAAGTCGTCCAGCGGCAGGACCTTGTCCGCACGGTCGTACACCACGACATTGCCCGCGGTCGCTCGCCGGTCCCCAGCCATCAGCACGCCGCCGGCGAACTTGATGGCCAGGACCGTTGTCGCCTGGGTCTGTTGCGGGCCTGCTGTAAGGCCCTGGCCAGGCGACGGCGGTTGCCAATCGATGCCGTTTGCGGCCAGCAGACTGGAGAAGTCACCGGGGCGGAATTGGGTTGGGAAGGCGTTGAAGGGTAGGTTTTTCATGGGATCAGGCAGGATGTCGACGGGTGGGTATGGCCTGGAATCATAACGTTTGGCCCCGGCCGACTGTCAAGCGCCTCCGCCTTGTCCGGAGGCCCTGGTATCGGCTCAGGCCGGGGGGCGACACCGCTATTCAGCCTTCGGGAATGCCTGCAATAGTGCGTCGTATTCCTTCCGTTGAATCACACGCATGCTCCCGTGCCGCGCCTTCGCCGGCACGCGGTACTTGTCCCAATCGAGGTGGTTGGTCGCCCCGGAGACCTGAAACCACGGGCCCTCGAGCGTGGCGGCCACGGAGAGGCCGTAGCTCACCCCGGGATATTGCTCGTAGTAAAGGTACCACGCGTTGCCTGCCGGTGCGGGGATCAGGGTCGGCGCCTCACGAAAGCCCGGGCTCACGGGCGGACCCGGCTTCGAGTACGGCCCCAACATGCTGGGGGCACTGCAGATCCGAATCGTCTTGCCGGTCGGCCATTCCAGGCTTGGATAGCGCTCGTCCTTGATCAAGGCGTAGTACTTGTCGCCTTCAGGTCGGATGATGGTGTCAATCGTCGCCATGTCCCACTCGAACAGTTTCCGGGCCGGTGCGGAAAAACTCTTCAGATCCTTCGACGTGGCATAGAGCGTGCGCTGCCCCGCCCAGTAAGGCTCGGGGAGGTCGGTCGGGCCCATATCATGCGTCGTGTGCCAGGTCAGCAGGTACTGCTTGCTCGGCTCGTCGAAGTAGAGCTTCGGGGCGCCGATGCGCGGCATGGCCTTGGGATAGTCGGGGACCTTGGTCAGGTCCGGCACGTAATCGCTGTGTTTCGACCATGTGATGAGGTCGTCCGAGACCCAGAAATTGATGTCCGGCTGGTCGTCCCCACGGTTGCCGACCAGGTAGTAGCGGCCGTCGTGGCCGCGAGCGATGTCCGCGTGCCCGCGGTACTCCTCTAACACCCTACGCCCGCCGTTGAGCAGCTCCCAGTGCAGGCCGTCGAGGCTGACCGAGTAATAGAGGCGCCAGTAGTCCCCGTGCATCATATGTGCGAACAGATAGGCCTCGTTCACCGGCTTCCCGCCCGGCGCGACCTGGCCCGGTGGATCCGGCATCTGTGCGCCGGCCGTGCCGGACCAAAGCAGCATGCTCCCGATCAGGGCGGTCACGCTCGTTGAAATCTTTGATTGCAGCATCATCTCCAACCCCTTTCTGTTGGGTTGATCAGTTGTCGTTGCCCTGTTCGACAATGCGGAGCGTGTCACCCTGATCTTCGAGCTCGAAGAGGTGGCAGCGCTCATCCGGGCTGCGGTTCGGACTGTGCAACGCGAGCATCAGACGGCCGTCAAAGGTCCGGAAGACCATGGAGTGCCCGCCGTCGCTTCGGAAGATCGGCTCGGGCTGGTGCCGCCACGGGCCGGCCAGCTTGCCAGATTCCGATTCCGCGATGCCGGTCGTGTAACCGGTGTCGGTGAAGCTTGACCAGAGCATCAGCAGTTTGCCGGTCTTGGTCCGGTAGAGGGCGGGACCATCGGTCACGTAGGATTCGCGGCCGTCAGGGGTCCAGGATGCCTCGCTCGCACGGAACAAGCGGGTGGGTTCCCCGACGGTCGCGGATAGGTCGTCCTTCAGGCGGATCAGGTTCATCGCGCCGTCGCGGATCTGGACCCATTCATGGCAATAGACCATGTAGGGAACGTCGTCCTCGACCCAGAGTGTGCCGTCGAGGGCCATCTCGGCGACGGGTGTGTGCGAGCGGTTGGCGAAGCCTTGAAACGGGCCCTCCGGTGAGTCCGCAGCGAGGATCTGCGTGCCGCGATGGATGCGCGGCGGCCAGTTGCCGCCCCACTGCTCACCGATCGGTTCGTCGTTCATGAAGGTGGCGAAGATGTAATACCGCCCGCGGTACAGATGCATCTCCGGCGCCCAGGTCTGGGGTCCGCCCCAGAAGTCCGCCGGCCGGACGAAGACATCCTTCGGATCGCTCCACATCTTGAGATCCTTACTCGTGCGCACGACGACGCCTTGGCGCGAGGCGCTGACCAGGTAATAGGTCTGGGTCGGCGCGTGCGGCAGGATGAACGGATCGCGCACGCGGATTTCTTCGAGTGGGTAGAGCTTCGCCGCGGGCTCCGGCGTGTCCTGGGCGAACAGTGTGCCCTGGGCGAGGAGCGCGAGGATCAGGCTGGGGAGGAGGATATGGATGGTACGGTTCATGGCAGGTTTCCGGTGGTGGTAGGGTCGTGAATGCAGGCTCGAGCTCACCCTACCGAAACCGGATGGCGTGCTCAAGCCCTTGGGAGCAAATGCTGTAAAAGGCATGGTGCCAGAGGAAAGGCGGGATCGAAACGCCGGTCCTCAAATAAATCTCCGCCGCTTCCTTGCTTTCTGCTCCAGAGGTGGCAAGTTAGTGCATCGCAAGAAACGATTGCGGGGTGGAGCAGCCCGGTAGCTCGTCAGGCTCATAACCTGAAGGTCATAGGTTCAAATCCTATCCCCGCTACCAATATTGAAGGTCCTAGAGTTCGCTCTAGGGCCTTTTTCGTTTCGGTACTTACAAAGGACCATTTCAATCTCGTTCACGTTTGCAACGGCCTGCGATTTCTTGCTATTTTTGGCCCCGGACACATCTTGAGCGCCAAAAAGGGGGGGACGGTTTTCGGAAGATCATTGGCCTCGATACACGCTCGAAACCTTCCTCCCCCGGCTCATAATCCCGCGGCTGCGGGATCATAGGTTCAAATCCTATCCCCGCTACCAATATTGAAGGTCCTAGAGTTCGCTCTAGGGCCTTTTTCGTTCCCGTTCACGTTTGCAACGGCCTGCGATTTCTTGCTATTTTTGGCCCCGGACACATCTTGAGCGCCAAAAAGGGGGGGACGGTTTTCGGAAGATCATTGGCCTCGATACACGCTCGAAACCTTCCTCCCCCGGCTCATAATCCCGCGGCTGCGGGATCATAGGTTCAAATCCTATCCCCGCTACCAATATTGAAGGTCCTAGAGTTCGCTCTAGCCTGGATTATTCACGCGAGTGCGTATGGCAGAACCTAAAAAATTCTGTAAA
>CALLYA010000302.1 GCA_937875495.1 uncultured Verrucomicrobiota bacterium | reverse complement strand
CTTTTGCCACAGAGGGCACAGAGTTCACAGAGAGATTCTTTCTTTTGCCATCGGCGGGACGGTCCGCACTTTACCAGATGGGAAATGGCTTGCGCCTCTGTGTTCTCTGTGACCTCTGTGGCAGGAATCTTCTGACCAGAGGTCGCCCGAAAAGTTCAATGGCGAAGCAAGATCGGGGTCGGTATCGGTATCGGTATCGGTATCGAAGGGCCAGGTGTCATACAGCACAGGAATCGATCCCGATTTCGATTTCGATTTCAGACACTGATCGGACTGATCGGCAACCATTTGCTTGGAGGCGACGCGTAAAGGGGAGCGCCTTTTCGAATGGAATTTGGGGGTGGGGGCGGGCGCTCAATGCGGGGGCATTCCCTTTCGCGTGAACCTTGGAGGTTTTGGGATCAGGGGCTGAGTGTCAGGCTTTTGAGGAGGCTATCCGCGGTAGGCGCAAGCGAATCGGGCAGGGGGCCGGCGGCTGCGATTTCGAGGGAGCGAATGACCAGCTGTTTGGCTCTGGGATCGCCGAACAGGATTTGGGCGGCGAGAAAATGGGCGGTGGGGTGGTCCGGCTCGGCGCGCAGGGCGATGAGGATATGGCCGGCCGCCTCTTGTGCGTAGCCTTCCTGGAAGAGCCAGTCGGCTAGCTGGAGGCGTCCGGAGAGGATGGTTGGATCCTGGGAGAGCGCATGTTCCATGGCCAGGATGGCCTCTTCGGTGCGCGAAAGCCTCCATGATTCGAGGGCGAGGTTCTGATAGGCCTGGGGGAAGGAGGGGTCTGCCTCGATCGCCCGGAGATAGAGGTTGTAGACCAGGGGGCTTTCGGGATCGGTGATGCGCAGGTTCATAGCCTGGCGCAGCAACGCCTGAGCCCTGCGGCGGTCCCTCAGGGTTGAGTCGTGTTGGGTCCAGGGATAGGTCTGGGTCTGGACACGTTCACGACTGCGAACCTGGGTCAGGGCGGCCGTGAGATCCGGGTAGGGTGGGATGGCGCCGTCGAGGGTGTTCGTGGGCGAGGCGGCCCCAGCCGATGAAGGTCCAAGAGTTTCGGAATCGAGCCAATCGGCGCCGGCCGCTCGTTGAACTGGTTGGGTCGGCGGCCACGCTCCGAAAGGCCCGATTGGGTCCGCGGAGACATCGGCAGGGGGGGGCTCGGGGGCGGCCTGATCCTGAGGATAGGGGGCCATATCACGCTCGATGAGGACGTGTGCGGGTGAGGCGTTCAGGGCTTGTCCATCGAAGGCGGGTCTTACGAGCGCGGCGTAGGTGGTCTCCTGCCAGGCGGACCATGGCACATCGGTGAGGGCATTGATGGCGGTGTGATGATCGGCCATGGGGCCTGCGGCGAGGAGGGCGAGGTTGACCCTTGCGGGGAGAAGCCGCGGATTGGTCTCCACGGCTTGAAGCAAGGACCTGTAGGCCTCCTCAATCCGGTCCATACGCCAGAGGGCCAGGCCGAGGTTGTTCAGCGCGGGTGCCTGCAGAGCGCCAGGTTCTTCGGCTGCGAGGGCGAGATACCCGGCTGCCTGCTCCAGTTGGGAGTCGGCTGTGGGGGATTCGAGCAAGGCAGAGCCCCAGAAGAAATAGGCGGGCACAAAACCGGGATGGGTGGCGATGCACTCCCGCCAGAGAGCTTCCGCCTGCCTCCACTGCTGTGTTCTCTGGTATGCGATTGCGCTCCAGAGAGTTGGCCATGGGGAACCAGATATGTGATCGGCGGCCTGGAGGGCGGGCTGGAGCGCCTCCTGAGGGCGTCCTTGCAGGAGGAGTGCGCGAGCGAGGATGAGATGAAGTGAGGGATTGTTGGGGTTGGAGGCGAGCAGGTCTCTGGATTCCGTTTCGACAGCGGTCAGGTGGCCATGCTCCAGGAGCGTTTCTAGGTGTGCGAGGCGGGTCGTTCTGGGAGGGGCGTTACAGCCCAGGACCGGAGCCAGAGCCAGGGACAATGCAAGCAGGCGAGGGATCCATGGGGAGCGACCGGGAGGGCTAGCGGCCATCGCGTGAAGGACCGGGCATGAAGAACGGTTTGACCTTGCAGCGTTGGAGTCGGTATATGGTTGGGGCGTACATTCCATCGGCGTGCTCATAGGAATCGGGGCTTTTTGTGAATCCATCGGTTCCGATTGGCCTTTGCGCTTTGGGCACGAATGGCGTGGTTGGATCATCGGATCAAGTGGGAGATAAGTCCAAGTGGCGAAACGTGGATTGGGTCGTGGTCTAGGTTCTCTGTTGCAGGAGAGCGGTGGTGGTTCCGGCCAGGGCGGCGGGGGAGCGGACGGGCGCTCACCGAACCGGCCGGGGGAATCGTCGAATCCTCAGGATCGGCCTCGCGGCGGTCCCGTAACGGGCGGTACGCGAACACGAGAGGATTTGGTGCTTCGGATTCCCGTCTCTAAGATTACCCCAAATCCCATGCAGCCTCGAAGGGAATTCGATCCGGAGTCGATTGAGGAATTGAGCACCTCCTTAAAAAGGGACGGGGTCTTGCAGCCTTTGTTGGTCAAACCGGTTCCGGGCCAGGAGGGCTGTTATGAGCTGATAGCGGGCGAACGTCGTCTACGGGCGGCCCGGTATGCGGGCCTGGAGACGGTCCCGGTATTGGTGAAGGAGAAGGTTACGGCGTTGGAGGCGCTGCAGTGGGCGTTGGTGGAGAATGTCCAGCGGCGGGATCTCAATCCGATCGAAGAGGCGCTTGGGTATCAGCGGTTGGTGGAGGAGTTTGAGATGACGCAGGCCGCGGTGGCGGAGCAGGTCTCCAAAAACCGGGTCAGCATCACCCATGCGATGCGGTTGTTGAAGTTGCCGGAGGTGGTTCAGGGTTGGATCGCCGACGGATCGCTTTCGGTCGGGCATGCGAAGGCGATCCTTGGACTTCCGGATTCGACCTCCCAGCGGGATCTCGCGGCTGCCGCGATCGGGCAGGGTTGGAACGTCCGGCAGACCGAAGAGGCGGTCCGCAAGCACCTGAGTCGAACGCCCCCGGAGGAATCTGCCCCAGAGGGTGAGGGGGAGGATGCCACCGCCGTTCAGAGGGAGAACTGGGTTGTCGAGAATCTTCAGCGCCGATTCGGGGCTCGGGTCCGGGTTCAGGGTAAGGGGGGCAAGGGCAAGATCGAGGTCTATTACGGCAGTCCGGACGAGCTGGAGCGGCTCTTGCACCTTTGGGGTGTCAGAGAGGAGCTGTAAACGCGATGGTGGAATCCTGGTGGTGGCCCTTCATAGTTTTGGCTGTAGCGAGTTTTTCCTATGGCTGTCAATCTGCAGATCCGGTGGGCAAGGAGCTGGGCCCGGTACCCCGGGTGGACGGCGGGCAAGCGCTTGGGTATGTCGCTCAGATCTTGGATTGCGGCCCGAGATATTCCGGGAGTGCGGGTGCGGCCTGTGCGCGGGCGCGGGTGCGTACCGTATTGGAAGCGAGCGGATGGCTGGTGGAGGAGTGGGCCTGGACCCAGGAGACGCCCCGTGGGGCGGTGGAGATGGTGAACCTGGGGGCACGTTTGCCCGGCATACCCCAGGGGCGGCCAAAGGTTTTGCTCTGCGGTCATTACGACACCAAATCGCTGGACGAGTATCCCGAGTTTTTGAGTGCGAACGACGGCGGCAGCAGTACGGGGTTGTTGATGGAGCTGGGATCGGTTCTGGCGCAGCACGGGTCTGATTTGGGACTGGATGTGCGCATTCTCTTTTTTGATGGAGAGGAATGTGTAACGGAGTATGGCCCGCGTGACGGCCTGTTTGGAAGCCGGCGATTTGCGCAGGCGGCAGAGACGGCGGCATGGCGGGAAGGCGTGTTGGTCGCACTGGTATTAGACATGGTCGGCGATGCGCATTTGACGGTGACGTTACCGAGAGACACGGCTGGGTGGTTGGCCAAAAAGGTTTTTGCTGCGGCGGAACGGGCTGGGGTTCGGGAAGCCTTCGGGTATGCTGCCGGTTCCATATTGGACGATCACGTTCCGCTGATTCAGGCGGGGATCGCCGCGGTCGACATCATTGACTTCCACTATGGGAGCAGACCTGGGGCCAACGACTATTGGCATACCGATCAGGACACGCTGGATAAGCTGTCCGCCGAGAGCCTTGCCGCGGTGGGGAATGTGGTTCTCGAGATGCTTTGGGTCGGAGAGATCGGGCTGCGTCCCCCCCCGTGAATTCCCTGTTGCCGGAGCCAGTCCTAAAAGGCGCGCTCCTTCAGGCCATGGTAGCCGATCCGTGAGATCATTGCCGAAATCGAAATCGGGATCGAAATCGGGATCGGGATCGTTCCCTGCTCTGTATGGCGCCTCCCCTCCGAGCACCCCTCAAACATCGCTTCCGAGTTGGGTCAGCACCGCAACAGCACGATTGCGCTACCCGGTTTCCTGTGTCCCAATCCGATCACGCGTCCTTTCGATACCGATCCCGAGCGTGCTTCGCCGTCTGCCTTTTCGGATGGCCTCCGTTGAGAAATATCCAGCCACAGAGATCACCGAGAACACAGAGGCGAAAATCTTTTCCCATCTGAAAGCAACGCGGGTGAAGTCGGGGCAGTCCCCTCGATGGCAAAACGAAGAATCTCTCTGTGAACTCTGCCCTCTGTGGCTAATCCCCGTCCGGAAAGACGCGCCCCTCCAGCCAATGGTTT
>CALLYA010000301.1 GCA_937875495.1 uncultured Verrucomicrobiota bacterium | reverse complement strand
CCACCGCGACCCAGCTCCGGTCATCAGCAGGCCAAACGTCCTCAGCCACATTGCCATTGCTGCACCCACAGCGGACCTCCGACCTCCGACCCTCGCCCTTGGGCCTGAGGCCCAAGGGCCGCGGCACGCGAAGTCGTGCCGCGCAACTGTTCGATATACCGAGCGACATGCGGCTGTTCATGAATGGCCTGCGCAGCTTCCAACAGCCGGATCGCTTCATCGTAACGCTCCCGCCCCACCTCGATCAGCGCTTGACGCACCAGCGCGTCGGCCTCGAACCCCGGTACCCGCGCTGCACGCTCGCATGCCAGGACCGCCTCCTCCCAACGCGCTTCAGCCTGTAACAATTCCGCATGCAGCAAGAGGCACTTCCCGTCCATCGGGTCCGCACGCAACGCTTCCTCGCAGGTTGCCAGCGCGCGGATAGGCTCGCCTTGCAACCGCGCCAGAACTGCCTCGAGCCTGAGTCGGGTGGCCCGCTCCCCCATCTGCGCCTCAGGTGCTTCTTCATCCCCATCCCCGCTCTCCAACAGCGTGAGCATGCGTTGCGCACCCGCGACATCACCCAGCATGAGGAATCCCTCCAAGGCCCGCACCACGCGTCCGGAACTTAGGGCACCCGTTGAAAAGGCGGATTGATAGACTTCCACGGCCTCCTCGGGTAGCCCTTGGTTGAGGTGAAGATCGCCGAGCGTCGCCAACATCTCGGAATCCACACACCCGATTCGACGCGCCTGCTCGATCGCACGCGCCGCAGGTGCCACCCGGTTCATTGCCAGATGCGCGTTCGCCTTCAACGCCCATAATTCCCTCTGGCCCGGCGTCGCCTCCAACATCGGCCCGACCAAGGCAAGAACCTCACCATAGCGCTCCTGCAACATCATCGCCTTGGCAAGACCAAGCATGGCATCGGCATCGCACGGCCGCATCAGGAGCGACTGTCGATACGCGGTCTCCGCTGAGACCGCATCAGACTCCATCAGCAGCGCATGCCCGAGCAGCAGCATCGAATCCGCATCGGCCCAACCCTCCGCAACCATGTCACGATACAACTCGAGCGCAGGCTCAGCACGCCCTTGCAGGAGATGCGCACGCCCCAGATTCACGCGGGCCCTGCGAAATCGCGGCATCTTCTTCAGTGCACGCTCGTACGCCGCCGTTGCCAGGTCCAGCTCCTGCCGCTGGACCAACAGGTTCCCCAGGGCAAAGTCCAAGGCCGCACTGCACGGCTGGTCCATCCGCTCCTGAAGCAAGCGCACCGCTTCCCCAGGTTCAGTCCGCGCCAGCTCAACGACACGCTCCAGCAGCCGGCTCTCCTCCTGCGTGACTGTCGGCTCAAAGGCGTCATCGCGCGCGGCTGCCACTCCCCGCCCAGCCTCAAAGCCCTGTACCGTGCGGATGATGCTGCCAGGCAAGGTCAAGTTCAATACCAATACCAACAGCAGCATATACTGCCTCAGGCGACGGCGTAGCCGACACACCGCGTGGGCGGACCTCAACCCGACGCCTCCTGAAATCCTGGTTTCCATAACTTTGCTCATCCCTCCCCCCGGACCCGCGGATCCCTCAGCGCAATTGAAACACGACGGTCTGTCGAACCCGCGCCGAAACCGCACGTCCGTCCTTCTTTCCCGGTGCAAAACGCCATCCCTCCACCGCGCGCACCGCCGAGGTGACAAAGAGGTCGCCCGGCTCGGCACTGACCACCCGAATCGCACGCGTACGCCCGTCCGGGTCGACCACAAAATCGAGGGTCACCGCCCCCTCCATCCGACGGGTCCGCGCCTGGGTAGGATACACCGGCCGGAGCTGGGCAAGCGCCCGCGGCAGTTCGTCCAGTTGCGCGATCTCGAAGACCAGATCGTCCTGCGCACCGCGCAACATGGAATCACTGACCATGAAATCGACCGCAAAATCACCCATGCCTGGTTCGAGCACCACTCCCAGGTCCAAAGTCATCTGCACTGGCTGAAGACGCTGCGGCGGCGCTTGCCATCGAGTGAGCGGTGCACTCGTGCGCGGCCGAACGGCAAAGGCATTCGAGAGCGGCTCCACCGATTCCGAGTCCGGTGGCGACATGACAACGGTCTCCACCGCGCGCGTAACGACAGGCCTATCCTCGGTCGTCGACCAGCCCTCCAGGAGCGGCAAAAGGAGAAAGAGCCCAAGCGTTACAACCCCGGCACCACCAATTGATTGCCAGGTCCAACGCGGTGCGAAGAATGCCTCTAACGCACTTTCGTCGGAAACGTGTTTCACAGGACTGTTCTGCATCATGGATTCACTCCTGGACCGCGGCAATACTTACCTGCTTCGCCCCAGCGAGCTTGCACTCGTCGATGAGATCGACCAGCGGCTCGGCACGCGCGTTCTGATCGGCCAGGATGATCACCGGCGCTTCCCGCTCCAGCAACTGGTGCGCAACCACTCCGCGCACCCCGTTCAAGCCGATCTCGCGCCCGGCAAACACCACGCGGCCCTCGGCGGTCAATGCAATCAGGATGCTGTGACGCTCCAGTTGTTGCGCTGTCGCTGCCTGCGGCTTCTGGATTTCAACGCCGGTCTCCTCAACGAATACTGTCGTCACCATAAAGAAGATGAGCAGGAGGAACACACAATCGATCAGGGGCGATAGATTGATATCAACGCCCTGGTCCACCAACTCGTGCATGCGCACACGTTTCATCGCGCCACCCCCTCCGCGGCACCCCCCGGAAACGCCAGCGCCAGCGCCCTGCACTCCGCCAGGATGGCCTGCGCATTTTGCGCCATCCGCTGCAACCGGGCAAGGCCGAACACCCCGGGAAGCGCCACCACCAAGCCAAATTGGGTCGTGATCAAGGCTTGACTGATCCCCGCCGCGACCCGCTCGCCCTGCCGGCTGGCGAGGAGTGAGACGGCATCAAAGGTCTCCACCATCCCGATCACCGTTCCGAGAAGCCCCAGTAAAGGCGCAATCGCAGTCAGGGCCGAAAGGACCACAAAATCCCGCCGGAGCAGCGCGAGGCAGGTCTGCTCCCGTTGCGCAAACGCTTCTGCAGCAGAAGCTCCATGCTGAACATCGGCCAAGCCAAGCCGCAGCAGCATCGGCACCGCGCCCGACCGGCTTTTCAGCCAATCGGCCATGCCAACCTGGCTGCCGGTTTTCCCAGCTTGATGCCATTGGTCGAGCAGCGCTGCGCCTTCGCGCAAGACCACCATCATTCGCGCCCTGGAGCGGAGGAAATACCCCCAGATCCCCAAGCTGACCAACCCGATCGGGAACAAGAGCCACCCACCCGCGGACCAGTATCCGACAACGCGCTCGAGCGGGAGGTTCATCACTGTACACCCTCCCCCAGGCCGCTGAGGTGGTTGACCAGGGTCAGGGCGGTTTGCTCCATTGCGGAGAGAACAGCCCGGGCGCGGCGCGCGAGAAAGGCGTGAACCAACAGGACCGGGATCGCGATCGCCAAGCCGAACTCCGTCGTCACCAACGCCTCGGAAATTCCACCGGACAGGAGCCTGGCATCACCGGATCCGAAGACCGTCACCAACTGAAACGTGTGGATCATGCCGGTCACAGTCCCCAACAATCCCAGCAGCGGCGCCACCCCGCCAACAACAGCCAATGTCCCCAAATGCCGCTCCAATCGGGGGAGCGTCCCGAGCACATGCTCGTGCAGGATCTCCTCGAGTTGCGCCCGCGGCAGATGCGCGTGCGCCAAACCCGCGCGCAGTAAGGACGCCAGCGGCTCACGCAGCGACGACAGCTGGCCCCTGGCCCCATCGAGATCCCCCGCCCGCACCCGCTCCATGAGATCGCCCAACCCCGCTCCCGGTCCAATCCGCAATCGCCACAACTGAATAAACTTCCAGACCGCCAGCACCGTCGCCAGCAACCCGACGCCCAGCAACGGGACCATCACAAATCCACCCTGGCGCACATGCTCCCACCAGGAGATCCGCGCCCTCCGGATCCGAAGGGCGTCTCCACCGGATGCGTCGATCGGCAGCAGTGCCTCACCCCCGTCGATCACAGTACCGATCGCATGTCGATCGGGGTCGGTGGTATCACCCTCAACCAGCGGCAACAAGCAGCCGAATTGCGTCGTCGCCGGCCCGCATAGTGCCCCATCCTGGCTCCGGAAGTAGGCGACCGGACCCCACACCGCGAAATCACCGGCATGCTCCATCCCACGCTCGTCCAGTGCCGTCCCCTCCAGGCGATGTCCGCCAAATCGCCCCATATTCCATGCCTCAGCGGCCTCCAGCAGCGCACCCGCGGCCTCCGGCAGCCGGTCGAGCTCAACCTGCGCGCGGGCTAATTCGTCACCGGCCGACTGCAACGCCGCTGCCAAGGAAGGCCCCTCGGGGAGGCTGACCCGGGTCTCAGCCGCCCGGCCGTGCTCGCGAAACAGATCGATCAGGGACTGACATTCAGCCTCCAGCGCCTGCACCTCTGCGGTCAACTCCCCCCGTACGAGCTCGCCCTCGCGCTGGTTCGCGCGTAGCCGGTCCAGCTCCTCCCGGCTTCCGGCAACCTCCCGGCGCAACGTCTCCAAACGCTCAGCCAACGGCACGCGCTCCGCCGCGATTTCCGAGCGCAACCGGTTCAGCGCATCGGTATCGCGCTCGATGTCCTGCCGAACCTCGAGGACTGCATCGAGCAGGACCTCCGAACGGCTCTCCCGCGGAGCGTCCTGGGACGGCACAATCGCCTGTCCCCAGACATCATGCGCCGTCGAGACACACAGGATCAACGGCCACAAGGTAGTGAACAACCGGTTCATGGCCTGTCCCCCGGTTCGACCAGTTGCATCGGCAGCAGCTGGATCTCCGCGGAGACATCCCTGCGAAAGACCCGGATCGCGGACAGTACTGTGTCCGCCAAGTCAGGCTCCCTGCGCCATTGCCACCGGCTGCCGGCCGGCGTCCCAACAGCCGCCCAGTCGGCATCGGGGGATACGGCGAATGCGCGTCCCAACCCGATGTAAAGGACATCCACCTGGCGGGTCGGTTCCCCGTTCGCGTCCTGGCCGTCAGACTCGAGAAGCTCACGCGTAACATGAATCCCGTTCTGCAAATCCTCGATTTGGGCGTAGATCGCGATCACGGTCTGCGCTCGCTCGATCAGGGGAAGCCGCTGGGCCGAGTCGGGATCAACCGGCAACTGATCAAAGGCGGGCTGGAACGTGGCACTCAGGCTCACGGGCACACGCGTCTCCCAAAGGCGAAGCGCGGCCTCCGCCTGAGCGATCCTCGGTTGTAGCCGCTCGAGGACCCTCCGGAGCTGCGCGCGTCGACGTTCGAGCGACACGCGCTCTTCTTCCGCGCCGTCAGCCAATCCGCGGACGGCATTGAGCTCCTCCGCCAATAACTCAGCCTCCCGGCTGAGCAGCTCAACTTCCTCTTCCCACTGGGCACGGCGGCCGGTCCAATCGCGCCGCTCCGATGCCAGCGTGACGCGAAGGTCCATCCATCGGCCGACCAGTCGATCCAAGACCTGGAGCGACGACTCCTCCGCCGACAGCCACGTGGGCAGCCGCCAGAAAAGAATCATCACAATGATGCAAACCGCTATCCGGCATCCCCTAACCTTCCAAGCCCACTTCAGCATCCCCTGCCGCCCCCCCGCGCTCCGGTTTTATTCGACCCCGTCCTCAAGCCTTCGAACCAATACCCTCCTCGCCTCGCCACGCGGCAACGAGATGTGATACCCACGCGAACGTACCTCGATCCTGGCGCCGTCCGAAGGCGCAGCGGTCACCTCGACCACACGCCCGACCAGGATGCCCTGGTCCATCAGGCGCCGGCTGACCTCACGCCCGCCTTGCACCTTCACCACCTGGCCTCGCCCGCCGGTGGGCAGATCAGTGAGTGCAACGGAGAGCGATTCGACTGTGCCTGGCTGGGGGACCGTCCGCAATGCATCCAGACACTGGGCCACACAACTCTCACAGTCCTCACGCGTCATCCCCGGATCGGCACAGTGATATCCAAACCCACGGACCCATTTGGCGCCGGCTCGGGGACATGTCTCGACGAACTCGGCAAAATCGACCAGACGTTCCAACAGTTGCTTCGAGATGCCATGCTCCATTCCACAGGCAGCATCATCCGCTTCCGTCTCCGGCAGGCCGAGGACCTTCACGAAAAAATCACGCAGGACCTCGTGTCTACGGACGATTCGGTTGGCGATCTCCTCACCCTCCTCGGTCAAGGTCACAAACCCATAGCGCTCGTAATGAATCAAGCCACGATCGCGGAGCGTTTGAAGCGCGCCCGTCACAGAGGATCGGTTCACATTCAGCCGTTGCGCAATGTCCTTCGAGCGCGCCACCCGCTTCTCCCGGATCAATTGGGCGATCGCTTCCAAATAGTGCTCAAGACTCTCGGTCAAGGTTTCTGTGGCGGCGGTCATGTCGTCATCCCTGTCAGTGCATCGTGGATCCAATCGGAGCAGGATCAGAAGACCCAGTCCAAGGTGAGCACCAGGTTTCTGCCGGGCTCGTTCACACCCGATCCGTGGATGCGGTAATCCTCATCGGTCAGATTCTCCAATGCGGCGGACAGCTGTAAATCTTCCCCAACATTCCATCCGGCACGCAGATCGTAAACCACAAATCCAGGTGTACCACCGGGCGGAATGCGGCTGGTATCCGCCTTGTCACGCGTCGATGCCTTGTCGGCATCCTCGGCAAGGGTCGTCGTCGCCTGCACCCAGAACCGCCCGGCATGGTCCCAGCGAATGCCGATCATCCCGGTAGGCGGCATCATGCGGTCGATGTATTCCTCCACCACCTCAGGATCGGAGGTTGGATAGGTCTCAATCTCGCCCTCCATCCAGGTCAGCGCCCCGAGCACGCTCCATTCGCCCCAAACCCGATAGCGCGCGTCCAGTTCAAGCCCGTGGATGTATCCATCCCCGCCGTTCTTCTTGGTCACCTCATACGTCTCGTCGATCATCCGTCCGGTCGGGGTTCGCACAATCATATCCGAAATGTCCGTGTAAAAATAGGCCAGCTGCGCGTTCAGCCGGTCCGTGGCCGCCTTCACCCCGGTCTCGTATGCCACAAATCGCTCCGGATCGAGGTCGGGCGACGGCGTCTCGATCTCGGACGTGCGGGCGGTGTCAAAACGGGTCAGATCCGACAGGTTCGGTGCCCGAAAGCCTTGGGATACCCCGGTAAAAAGGGTCCATGTACGCTCCGGGTTCAAATGATAGAGCAGGCGCGCACTGCCCACCACCTCATTCCACGAATCGGTCAAGGAAGTTTCCTCACCGGTCATCGGATCCTCCACCGAATCGGCATCCGCATGCGCGTACTCATGCCTCGCACCCAAAATCAGGGCAAAGCGCTCTCCCAGCGGGATCTCGTCCTGGAGAAAGACCCCGAGCGTGTCGTAAGACGCATCATCGGCAACCGGCCCCTGGATCGATGCACTCCCGATCGAGCCGTCCGGATTCAGGCTCCGGTTGTAGGAACTGACCTCATCATGATATTGCTCCGCACCGTAAAGCAAGGTGCCGATGGGACTGGGTGACTTCAGCGTGAGCGATGAGCCGAAGGTGTGCACGCGCACCCCCTGGACGTCCCTGCGATCCTCCGTGCGCAACCGCTCGCGTTCCTCCATCTGCATCTGATGCGACACACCGGCGTGCAGCTCTTCAATAAACCCGGGCTGATCGACCTTGTGAAACTGGAGATAGGTGAGGTTGCGGTTTTGGTCGAAAACCCTGCGGTACTCGTCGCCCACCGTCAGGTTCTCCCAGTCGATCCCATAGATCGTCTGATGCGTCCGCCAGGCATCGTCGATGTCCACGGTCTGATGCGCCAGGACAATCCAGCCGTCGTCGGTGACGTAATACTCGAGCTTGGCGTCCCAATCATTCTCATCATACCCCGTCTTCGCCTGGGTCCCTACATCCTTCCCCCCTTCCAGCTCCCCAAAGTCCTTGCCGGTGTACCCCATGGTCAGGATCACCTGATCGTTGACCTTGCCAATCGATTCGACACGGCCGATGTGGGAACGCTCGGCGCCGGAGAGGCGATAAAAGACACGGCGGTCCCAACGCGAGTCGGGACGCAGATTCTGGACTCCGCGCGTCATGGCGTTGACCGTGCCGCCTATGGCATCGCTGCCATACAATACGGAGTGCGGACCGCGCACCAGTTCCATCCGGTCGAGAACATATGGATCGACCGTGTTCCAATACTGGTTGGGTCCCTCGCGAAAGGTCGAGTTGTTCAATCGCACACCGTCGATCATGAAGAGGGTCCGCTGACCCGTAAACCCACGGATGTAAGGGGAGCCTTGCCCGTGCGAGGTCTTCTGAATCATGGTCCCAGGCTCCTGTTTGAGCGCCTCCGGAACCGTCCGCGCCGCCTTCTCCATCCGAAGTTGCTCGACGGTCAGGACGTTAGACGCATAGGGCGCCTCATTCAGGCGCCGCGCATCACGGGTCGCCGTCACGATCATCACCGGCAGTGTCGCATCAACCTGAGGTCCCGGGTCCGCCGCCTCCTGGGCGACCCCAACGGTTGTATAGAAAACCAGCGATAGTAACAAACCAACGGAAATTGACACCCGAAAAGACCGAAATGGATGGCTGCGCATAAGAAGATCTCTCCACGATTGTAAAAAACGAAAACTGCCATCATCCCACAATCTGATCAAGGATTTCCGTTGGGCAGTGGGCAGGAGGGCGGAGGGCCGCTGTAGCCGTGCCTGTGGAGTGTGAACGATCGAGCGCTTGGGCGGTGGGGATATTGAGGACGCTTTGAACCCGAACCTGCCACGCCGAATCATGCTCGCCCTCGATTCCCCCGGTCCCGAACCCGATCCCGTTTTCCTGCATCCGCGGATCCAACCTCCCCCACTGGGCCGTTAATCCCTTCCACTTGCAGAGGGGGCGGAAGAAACGTAGCTTTTCTGCCAACCGATCACCTATGACGAACGGCAGAGATATGATTCCCCAAAAGCAGATCGATCGCAGAATCCAAGAGTTCGTGGAAGCTTGCCGTGCGCAAGGAATCAAGACCACGAACCAGCGGATGGAGATCCTTCAAGAGCTTGCACGTTCCGAGCAGCATCCGGACGCCGAATCCCTCTTCCTGGGGGTCCGCAAACGCCTGCCGTCGCTCTCTCTCGACACCGTCTATCGCACGCTGAGACTCTTCGAGGAGCGCGGCATCATTACCCGGGTCGGTTCGATCAAGGAGCGCGCGCGGTTCGATGCCAATACCAAGCGGCATCACCACTTCATCTGCACGCAATGCGGCCTGATCAGCGATTTCTACAGCGAGACGCTCGATCGCCTGAAACCCCCTTCAGAAGTCGAAGCGGTCGGGACCACCGATACGGTCTATATCGAACTTCGCGGGATCTGCAACGCCTGCCAGGCACAAAAGCGTGCACAGAGCTAAAGGCCGTCCAAAATTCCTAGTGGGCCACCAGAGCGGTCCCAGGGATGACCCGGGCTGCGAGATGGTGGTTCGGTGGCAATGGGGTTGAGGACGTTTGGTGCAGGGGTTCCGGCCGGGGAGAACCCCGGCCGGAAGCCTGATGCCCCTGGAGGGCATCAGGCGAGGTCGGAGGTCCGCAGCACGGCTTCGCGTGCTGCTGTCCGGGGCCTGGTGCCCCGGACGAGGTCAGAGGTCCGCTGTGGGTGGGGGTTTGCGCTGGGCTAGCGGACGTTGACCCTGCTGATGAACGGAGGTGGGTCGTTGCAAGCTCGAACCATGATGTATCGGTCATGGCGCTCCCAGGTAATCCGCGGCACGCGAAGCCCGGTGGTAGCCAGACCGTCCCGGTCTGGTCGCCAGCAGGCAAAGCAAGCTCGATCCTCTCCTGCAATTCAACCACCCCACCACCAGCGGAGGTTTGGCCTGCTGATGGGGGGAGACAAGTTCGAACCATGATTGATCGGTCATGCCCCCCTGGGAGCGCCGACGTCCCCGTCGGC
>CALLYA010000300.1 GCA_937875495.1 uncultured Verrucomicrobiota bacterium | reverse complement strand
CGCCCCCAGCGGGCAGCGTGGAAAAAGAAGAAAATCGAAATCGAAATCGAAATCGGGGTCGGTATCGGAATCGGTATCGATGGGGGCCAGCAGCCCAATGGGCAATCGCTAAAGCCGGTCCGAAAAGCCCATTGGCCAACAACGAAAGGTCTCCGGGGTCGGATGGGGAGGACTCCCGCAGAGGGCGCAGGGGATTACCGAAACGCGAAATTGCAGATACATCGGAGCTGTTTTCAGCAACGGCTTTGGTCAGTGAGTGGGAATATTCTCCAAAGAATTGGTTGGATGGACCACAGCATTGGCCCTACCCGCCCTCACGGCCTGGTCGACAACGCCACCGCGCCCTCTGCGGGAGGCTCTCCGGATGGGTGGGGAGGGCAGGTTGGAAGCGACGACCTATTGGGACGACCTCTCGCAAGTGGCTAGCCGCCAGTCGGTAGCCAGACCGTCTCGGTCTGGTCTGCACCAGGCAGAGCAAGCTCAACCATGCCACACAACCCACCCACAGCCGACAGCCGACCTCCCGCCTGAGGCCCACAGCGGGCCGCAGGCCGGAACCATCATTCCCCAAGGTTCAGGCCGAGCTGGACGCGTGCATCCGGGGCTTGGTTTTCGATTTGGATGCCGCCGGTGAAGCGGTTGCCGAAGACGGCTGCGCCGCGGATATCGGGACCGATGAAAACGTGTGGCTTGTCCATGCGGAAGGTGCAGGCGGTCATCATCAGGGTCCCGCCCTCATGCCGAACGGAATACCGATCGCCTTCGCCGCGGAGCCCCCATTGGACGAAGTTGCACTGGGTCAGACTCACGTCACCGTTGCCGAGGATCTCGACGTTCTCTGCGCATGGCCCCCAAAAGGCGCAGTTGGTGAACTGTGCGACCCCTTCAAAGCCGGGGCCCGTGCGGATCATGGTTGGGTCATCACCCGTGAAGGAGACGAACTCGCCGTTGGTGAAGAGCAAGCCTGCCGGCTGGGTGTCTTCGATCAGGACACAGGTCTGGCCGCCGTCGGCCCCGCAACCGAGGAAGTTACCATTGCAGGCGCCGTGCTCGGTCTTGATGAAACGATAGCAGACCTTGAAACCCCAGGCGAAGGTGTTGAAGACGTATTCCCAGTCGGTTCGTCCGAAGACGAAGACCTCGAGATTCTCGTTGAGGTAATCGACCAGCTTCCCCCAATCGACCGGTGCAGCGCCGTCGATCTTGGCACGCGCCCAGAAATGCGGATTGAAGTGGACGTTTTCGATCCGGCCGATGTCGGTGCACTGGCTGATGTAAACGCCCATGCGCAGGACGCAGCCGTAGACGTAGCGGATCGTGTGCAGCTCGTGGTGGTGCTTGCCGAAGTCAATCCCCTGATAGGCGTTGATCAGGGTGATGTTCTCGACAGTCCCGTTCATGCCGCGGCCGCGGATGGCGAACGGGTAAGCCTGAATGTCATCGGTCGACTGTTCGGGGTAGTAGATGGTGAGTCCGCGGATCGCCGAGGAGGGCTCCAGGTTGATGGCCGCCTCGGCGTCCGGTTCTCCGCGGCCGCCCGTGAGCCAGAGTGCGCTGCCGAGCGTGACATCGGAGTGATGCGGCGCCTGCCAGACCCCGGCCAGGGTGACACCCCCCGGAATGCGCAGGTTCCCACCGATCAGGTAATTCCCGACGGGTGCGTAAACCTCACCGCCCCCGGCTGCACCAGCGGCATCGAGCGCGGTTTGGAATGCCGCGGTGACATCGGTCTTGCCGTCGCCGACCGCGCCGTAATCGGTGACGAGGAACTGATCGGTTGGCGCGGCGACGCTGAGTCCGCCCGCGAGCATGATCCAGGCACACAAGCTGTTGATCCAATGATGCATTCCATGACTCCTGGGTTGGGTGACAGATGAAGGAAAAAGCTTCGCCTCCGATCATCGGGAAAAATGAAAAAACAACAACCTTTTTCAGGCCAGCCGGTAGGCGTCCGAAAAGTTTGAAGCAGCCCCATCCGGAGCCGGAGGACCTCGCGCAGAGGCGCAGAAGCGCCAAGGCGTTTTCGACCTGGCCACGTGGGTGGGTTGGGTCCATGCCCCTGATCCATGCGATTTTTGGGGAGGGGAATTTTGGGGAAATCCGTTTTCTGCGGACCAAGCCAGTTGCAGAAAACAGCTCCAACATTTCGGCCTTCCTCGCCCACCCTATTCCACCCCTCTCTGACCTCTCTGACCTCTGTGCCTCTACGCCTCTGCGGGAGGCCTCTCCATCTGGCCGCCAGGCGGGAACAAACATGCAACGAGCTGGCCGGTCGGGGTGGGCTCGAGTTCGGGGACCGTATCTGCGCAGCTGGGGCGCGCGATATTGCACCGGGTGCGGAACGGACAACCGGTCGGGCGATTGAGCGGGGTCGGGATCTCACCCTTGATCTGAATCCTGTTGCTGCGGTCGACATTCGGGTCAGGTACCGGGACGGAGGAGACGAGGGCTTGGGTGTAAGGGTGTCCGGGGGTTTGGTAGACGGCGTCGGCATTGCCGAGCTCGACGATCCGGCCGAGGTACATGACTGCAATCCGATCGCTCATGTACTCAACGACGGAGAGGTCGTGGGCGACGAAGAGGAGGGTGAGGTCGAACTCACGTTGCAACTCGACCAGCAGGTTGATGACCTGGCTCTGGACGGAGACATCGAGGGCGGAGACCGGCTCATCGGCGATGACGAGTTCGGGCCGCAGGGCGAGTGCGCGCGCGATCCCGATGCGCTGGCGCTGACCGCCCGAGAATTCGTGCGGGTATCGGCCCATCTGTTCGTCGGGGTCGAGTCCGACGCGTGCGAGCAGATCGCGCACGATGGCGCGTCGGCCCTTGACCCGGCGCACGCGCAAGGGCGCTTCGACGATCTCGGCCACGGTCATGCGCGGGTTGAGCGAGGAGAAGGGGTCCTGGAAGATCATCTGAATCTCGGAGCGCATCGGGCGCATTTGCCGCGGGGTCAATGCGAGCAGATCGACGACGGAGCCGTCCGGCCGATGGAACAGGATCTGGCCTTCGTAGCGGACCCCGGGGACGGTGTGGCGCAGGAGTGCGATGATCGTCTTGGCGAGCGTGCTCTTGCCACAGCCGGACTCCCCGACGAGGCCGAGGGTTTCGCCCTTGTGGAGGGTGAACGAGACGTGGTCGACGGCGCGCCCCTCGCCGACGCGTCGACGGAAGATGCCGCCCCAGATCGGGTAGGCGACGGAGACATCGCGGACTTCCAGGAGGGCGGGTGTGCTCATCGGGCTTCCTCCTCCAGGAGGTGGCAGCGGACCGCGCTCCCGTCGGGCAAGCGGTGCAGCGGGGGCTCCTCGAGGCGGCAGCGGTCGAACACACGATCGCAGCGGGTGCAGAACTTGCACCCGGTCGGCATATCGAGCGCGGAGGGGACATTCCCGGGGATGGTATAGAGCGGACCGTCCCCCTTTCGATGGCGTGAGGGGAGCGAGGCGAGCAGGCCGTGCGTGTAGGGATGGCGGGGTTGGCCGAAGATGCGCGTGGCGCTGCCGACCTCCTGCACCTTACCGCCGTACATGACGACCACGCGATCGCAGGTCTCGGCGACGACTCCGAGGTCGTGTGTGACGAGCAGGATCGAGGCGTCGTCCCGCCTGGCCTTGAGTTCGAGCATGAGGTCGAGGATCTGGGACTGGGTGGTGACGTCGAGCGCGGTGGTCGGCTCGTCGGCGATGAGGAGGCGCGGGTTGCAGCAGAGCGCGATCGCGATCATGACGCGCTGGAGCATACCGCCGGAGAACTGGTGCGGGTAGTCCTTCATCCGCTTGCGTGCATCGGGGATCTTGACCGCGTCCAGCATCTCGACGGCGCGCTCGCGTGCGGCCCTGCGTGAGAGGCGCTGGTGTCGACGGAGGGTTTCCATGACCTGCATGCCGATGGTGAAGACCGGATTGAGCGCGGTCATCGGCTCCTGGAAGATCATGGCGATCTCGTTGCCGCGGATCGCGCGCATCTGCGCGTACGATTTTTCGAGCAGCGGTTCGCCGCGGTAGCGGATCTCGCCGCCGGCGATATAGCCGGGCGGGTCCGGGATGAGCCGCAACACGGATAGGCACGCGACGCTCTTGCCGGAGCCGGACTCCCCGACGATGCCGAGGATCTCGCCGGGCAGCACCTCGAACGAGACGCCGTCGACGGCCTTGGAGATCCCTGCCTCCGTTCGGAAATAGGTCTTCAGGTCGCGCACTTCCAGCAGCGGACCGGGGTTCGCCGTGGCTGCATGCGCCGGCGAGTCGTGGGTCTGGGTTTGCATCGTCATGGTAATCGGTTGTGCATCGGTATCATCGAAGGCGACTGAAGACCTTGGGGTCGAACGCTTCCCGCACTGCCTCGCCGATGAAGACGACCAGTTGCAGGGTGAAGAACATCACCAGCAGTGGGAAGACGACGAGATGCCATTCGCGGATGTTGGCCTTGCCCTGGCCGATCAGCTCGCCCCAGCTCGGGGTCGGTGCGGGTAGCCCGAACCCGAGGAAGTCGAGACCGACTAAGGCAAGGATATTGGCGACAATGGCGAAAGGCGCGAAAGCGATGATCGGTGTGAGTGCATTCGGCAGGATATAGCGCGCGATGATGGTCGTATCCCGCTCGCCGGTGGCGATCGCTGCGCCCACGTAGTCCCGCGACTTCTCGCGGTAAAACTCACCACGGATGTAATAGCAGATGCCGAGCCAGCCGAAGGCGGAGAGGATGAGGGTGAGCAGGAGAAAGCTCGGTTCGAGCAGGGAGCAGAGGATGATCACGGTGTAGAGGAACGGGATCGCGCCCCAGATCTCGACCAGCCGCAGGCCGATCAGGTCGAGCCAGCCGCCGAAATACCCGAGACAAGCGCCGACAAGGGTGCCGATCAGGTAGCTGATCACGGTCACGATCAGGGCGAAGGTCATGGAGATGCGAAACCCGTAGGCCAGCCTGACGAAGACGTCGCGGCCGCGGTCATCGGTCCCCATCAAGTGCAGGCGCGAGGGCGCGTTCGGCGGGTTCTCGCCCAAGTCGAGGAACTGTTCGTTTGGATGATAGGGAATGGGCGGCATCAGGACGAAATCATCGCCGCCCCGCGCGGCGAAGTCCGTCTGCAATTTCCGGTAGTCGGTGCGCGCGAGGACCGAATCGATCCCGAAGGTCTGCGGGCTGAGGACGGTATCTTTGAAGAACCCGAGACGCTCGTAGTAGCCAAAGGTCTCGTGCAGGTAGGAGGCGAGCGCGGGGAAGTAGTATGTGCCGTTGTAACGGACGACCAGTGCGCGGTTGTTCATCAGAAACGGCAGGAAAAAAGAGAGGATGTAGAGGCCGAGCAGCAGGAGAAAGCTGTAATACCCCCGTTTGAGGCGGCGAAAGCGGCGCAACCGCAATTGAAAGAGCGAGAGCGATTTCTTGCCCTCGGTGCTCGCGCCGCCGGCCTTTTGGTCTGGGTCCTTTGTCTGCATCTGCCGAATTCTCATCTCGTTGGTTCGTACTACTCGCGCCCTATTCGAATCGGATCCGCGGGTCGATCATCGCGTACAGCATGTCGGAGAAGATGTTCCCGACCAGCAGCAGCAGGATGTTGATCGAGAGGATACCCATCACCACGGTGTAATCGCGCCCGACGATCGCGGTATATCCCAGGTATCCGATGCCATCGATGTTGAAGACGTATTCAATAAGGTAGGAGCCTGCCATCAGGACCCCGAGTGCGTGGCCGAGTCCTGTGGCAATCGGGATCAAGGAGTTGCGCAGGGTGTGCAGGTAAACCACGCGCCGGGGCGATAATCCCTTGGCAAAAGCCGTGCGTACGAAGTCCTTCCCGAGGTTCTCCATCAGTGAGTTCTTCATCAGCACGGTCAGGGACGCGAAGGAACCGAGCATGTAGCAGAAGACCGGCAGGACGGTGTGGTGTACCTGATCGATCACACGGCTGCGCAGCGACATCTGGTCCCACTGGAACGTGCCGAACTCGTCGCTCACCTGATCGATATCCTCCCACTGGCGCACCATGGCCGGCAGGTCATCGTAGGCGGAACTTCGAAACCCGCCGAGGGGAAACCACGCGTAGAACTGGCCGCCGGCGAACAGGACGAGCAGCAGCGCGCCCATGGCCCAACCGGGTATGGAATAGCCGACGAACACGATCGCTGAGGAGACGAAGTCGAATCGGCTTCCGTGCTTGAGCGCCTTGACGATTCCGAGCGGGATGCAGATCAGGTAGGCGAGCGTGAAGCCGAGCAGGCCGAAGTACATGCTCACCGGCAACCGGTCGGCGACCAGGCCCGCAACCGGCTCCCGGTACTGATAGGAGTTGCCGAGGTCGAGGCGGGCCAGTTTTCCGAGCCAGAGCGCGTAGGCCGCGTACCACGGCTTGTCGAGGTCGAATGCGCGCTTGAGTTCCTGGAGCGCGGCCTCAGGGATCTGCCCGCCGCCGGCACCGGCGATGTCCGCCCCGCCTTCCATGGCTGCGCCCATCCGGAACTGCATGATCGCCCGGTCGAGCGGACCGCCGGGAACCATGCGCGTGATGAAAAAGGCGATCATGGTCACCCCGATGAAGGTCGGGATGATCAGCAGGAACCGTCTGATGAAGTATGCACCCATGATCCCGCCCTATTGGGCCTTGCTCCAGCCGTGGATTTCGAGTGGCGGGACCTCCAGGGCTGACCCGGATTTACGTGCGTCCTTCAGGGCGGTGGCTTTGGCGGGATCGATCCACCAGAGCGAGAACGCGTTTTCGTATTCGGTGGTGCGCCAGAATCCGAACTCCGGCATCCCGAACTTGTTCCAGTACAGGACCCGCTGGCACGGCTGATACCAGGCCAGGACGTATGGGAAGCTCTTGTAGATGATGGAATCGATCTCGCGGATGATCGCCCGACGTTCCTCCTGGCTGAAGGCCACATCGTAGGCCGCACACAACTCGTCCACCCGCGGGTCCTTGAAGCCGGTCAGGTTGTTGTTGTCGTTGACCTCGGCAAGCGTGCTGTGGAACGAGGTCTCCGGGTTCGGGAAGACGAGTCCACCCCAATTGATCATGACCATCTGGAACTTACGTTCCATCATATTGGTCCACATCGTCTCCCGATTGCTCCGATCGAGGTTGATCTCCACTCCGGCCAGGGAGCAGGCCTCTTTGTAGCTGGTCAGGTATTTCTCAAAGCCCTCGTTGTAATACGTGATCGTCAGGCTCAGCCGGCTGCCGTCCTTGACGAGGACCCCATCGGGGCCGCGCTCGGTCCAGCCGGCCTCGGCCAGGAGCTTGACCGCCTGTTCGGGGTCGAAGCGGACCTGCTCGTTTTCGGGGTTGGCGTACTCGCTGCCGGGCCAGAAGGAGTCGGTCGGAGTGTACTCACCGAAGGCGAGCGTGCGGATCAGCTCCTCGCGCGCGTAGAGATGCTGCAAGGCCTTTCGCACGCGTACGTCGTCGAGGGGCGGCTGTCGCATGTTCAGGGCGAAGCCGGAGACGCCGTTGGGCGCGTCGTTGTAGATCTTCTGCCGGACAAGCCAGCCCTTCTGGACCGCCTCGACCTCCGGCAGGGACTTGGCCCACCACTCGCCGCGCTGGATGAGGAAGAAGTCGAGCTGGCCCTTGCAGGCCATCTCATAGGCGAGGTTGTCGTCGCGTACAACCAGGAACCGGATCTTGTCGAAGTTGTACAGGCCCTCGTTCCACTTCTGGTCCTGAGCCCAGAAGTTGCTTCGCCGGGTCAGGGTGATCGAAGTCGGTTTGACGATGTCGCGTTCCTCAATCGTGTAAGGCCCGGAGACGGCCGTGAGCTTGTAGTTATAGCGGTCGAGGTACTCACTACCAGGGATGTCAGCGATCTCGTGCGCGGGGAAGACGGACATACCGGAAAAGTAGAGGAAATTGCGCCAATTGCGGTCCTTGGCAGTGACCTCGACAATGTACTTGGAGCGCGCAACCGGCTCGTTCAGCTTGCCGTAGACAAGGATAGCGGAGGGGTCCTGCAGGGTCTCGTCCATCCGCATGCGCCAGCTGGCGACGACGTCCTCGGCGGTGATCGGTTTGCCGTCGGACCAGTGTGCGCGCGGGTCGATCCGGTACTCGAACTTCATCTGATCCTCGGATACCCGCCAGTGCGTTGCGAGCACCGGGATGTACTCGAGCGTGTTGGGATCGAGCGAGAGCAGGCTCTGGTAGCAGAGGTCGCGGATCAGGTAGTTGAGCCAGGTGTTATAAGCGGTACCGGCCATGCGGATGTTGCCCGGCCATTCGGGGATGTTCGTGGTGATCGCACCGCCGGGGACGGCCTTGGGGTCGCCCAGCGCATAGGGCTCCACAGTCTCCCACCCCTCGCCTGTGAACCCGGGACCGCCGAGCTCGGGCGGAACCGAGGGATCCCCATCGGGAAACTCCGGCTGCACCACATCTTGCGACCGTGCCTGTGCAGTGTGGTCGGATGGGTCCGTGTCAGTAGCCTCCTCGCGCCCGCAACCGCTTGCAAGCAGAAGCATTGCAACCGTAGCCGACAACCAAATCCGCGATTGAAGCAGATCGTTTCGCATCGTTCCTGTTCCCCTCATTCCCAAAGCAAGCAAAGCTAAGCGCACGGCGAACCGTGCGGGCGAATCACGGGTAAGCTCTAACCATATACCCGATCCCTGCAGCCAATCGCAAGACACGGCGCGGAGGTCGACGAAATCGAAATCGAAATCGAAATCGAAATCGAAATCGAAATCGGGATCGAAATCGGGATCGGGATCGGGATCGGGATCGGGATCGACCGATCCGACCGATCCGACCGATCCGACCGATCCGACCGATCCGACCGATCC
>CALLYA010000299.1 GCA_937875495.1 uncultured Verrucomicrobiota bacterium | reverse complement strand
GGATGGCATGATGGCGGCGGGGGGGCGCGGATGGCATGATGGCGGGCGGGCATTGGACATGCGCCGTGGGGGCGCCCTGCGGGGCGCCCTTACACGGGCATCGCGCGGGCGGCGGGGGCTTGACCGGACGGGGGTGTTTCGGCTATGAGAAGGGCCGGTGTGGAGACAGGGCCGGATTGTGCAGGGGGGATGGAGCCGATGACGGGGAGCGGTGCATATTGGGATCTGATCAGGGATCGGCGCAGCACGCGGATCTTTGATGGGCGCGCGGTGCCGAAGGCGCTGTTGGAGCGGATCGTCTCGGCGGCGACCGAGGCGCCGACGGCGTGCAACCGTCAGCTCTGGCATTTTGTCGCGATCACGGAGCCGGCCTTGAAGGCAAAGGTCTGCCGTTTGAGCGACGCCCAGCAGTCCTATTTCTATGATGCACCGGTGGTCCTGGCCGTGTTTTACGATACGACCCTGGAAGGGCACAACCCATGCAAGACGCCCTTTGTGTCGGCCGGCATGGCGATCTATTCGATCCTGTTGGCCGCCGAGGCCGAGGGTGTGGGGGCCATTTATCTGGGCGGGATCCGCAGTCCTGCCGGGGTGGAAAAGGCACTGGATGCGCCGCCGTTTCTTAAGAACCTCGGCGTGGTCTGCCTCGGCTACGGTCTGGATGAACCGCCCGCGCCGAACCACCGGCCGGTGGAGGAGATCCTGACCTACAACGGCTGTGTCGGGGTGGAGAAACGGTTTCACCACGATATCCGGCCGCATCTTTGGCGGCTCAATCAGCTGGCGGACTTCCGTGACAAGCTGTTGTGGTACAAGGGGGTCGCGATTGACGGCAAGACCTTGCACGTCGACCCGGACGAGCGTGCCTCGCGCAAGTTCCAGTTCATGACCGGGCGATTGGGCATGATGATTCAGCGGCGATCAGATCCACCGCCGGTGGTGTTGGACATGCTCTCGTTCAACGGCGATCTGGCGTTGCAGTTGCTGCTTTCGGCCGAGCCTGCGCTCGGGATGCTCTATAGCTTTGACCTGACGCCCGGCATTGGGCGGTACATCAGGGAGCGTTTCAAGACGCTCCACAACTTCGACCGTTGGGCCTATTTGGAGAACGCCGATGCATCGCGCATATCGATCCCATTGGCGGACGCCTCGGTGGACATCGTTTCCTGCTACGAGCGGATTGACCAGTTTCAGGATCCAACGCCGATGTTGCGGGAGATGCACCGGGTGTTGAAGCCTGGGGGCGAGGCATTGGTCCTGGTATCGGGCAGGTTCTACCCGCACATGTACCGCTACAAGCGGATGCGTCAGAAGAACTACGCCCTGGGTCGCAACTGGAACCGCGGGCCGGAGCGCAAGTATGAGCCGAAGGAGACGCAGGATTATTTTCGCAACACCGGGTTTCGGGTGCGTCGGATGATGGGTCTGCAGCCGGTGGAGATGAAACTCTTTTCGATGGGCGAGGGGCTTTGTCGCAAGCTGGGATTGTACGCACCGGGCGACTGGTTGGGCGACCAGCGGTTCCGCCACTATCGCACCCGCGCCTTTTCCAAATATCTCAGCAGCACGATGGCCTATGAAATCGTCAAATCCTGATTCCGCCAGAGCGCAAGGCCTGCTGACCCGGTGGGAGGCGTGGTTGTGCACGATCCGCGTGGAGGGCGGCTGGGGCGGACCTGTTTTCACGCCGCGGCAACTCTGTCTGGAGTATTGCGGCCCGGGCATGGATTGGCGGCTGGAGGGGCTCCTGGACGGATTGGTGGCACGTCACGCAACGACTCAGGATGCCGCGATCCTGGATCTGATCGAGGCGACGATTGGAGAGATTCAGGCGGCGCAGTGGCAGGAGGCTGGAGTCTTCCGCAACTCCGGGGCCGAAGGGAATCCTCTGGACGCGGGGATGCCGCATGAGCCTGCAATGCTGGCGGCGGTCTGCCGGGCACTCACCTGCCTGGAGGGCGCGGGCCGGGCGATTCCGGCAGCGTGGGAGGCGATGATTGTGCGGTATGTGGAGCGTCATCTGATGATGAAGCTTTGGAACAAGCTGTTGGAGACCTTCAACGACTGGGCGATCTCCGACTTCGACAGGTACAATATCGCGAGCGTGGCGGCGGCCCTCGAGCTGTTGGTGGCGTTGGGCGAGCGGACGGGCCGGTTGGATGAGTATCGGCGCTTCATCGAGGGCGCGGCACGATCGCTGGTTACCTTGCAGGTTACAGAGGGGCCGTTGGCCGGCGGGCTCCCCCCGGCATCGGACAGCAGGGGCGGGGTGAGTCCATTTCTCGCCGCGCGTGCGCTGCGCGGATTGCGTGCTGCCGAGCGATCCGGGGCCTTTGTGGAGGCGGGCCAGGCTGCGGCACGCTTGGCAGCGTTTCTGGCGCGGCAATGCCGGCCTGAGGGCGCGGGCATTGTTCGCATGCTATACTCCGGACGCAAGCCGTCGACGGGACCGGTGCCTGCGGGTGCGGTCGCCTATATTGCGGAAACCTTGATTCAGAGTGGTGAATGGACAGATCGCGACGAGGGTGGGTTGATCCTGACCGGTCTGGCGGAGCGCCAGCAGCCGACCGGCGCGATGACGGCATGGCGTGGGCGTCCGGGTGTTTGGGGCCAGGCGTGCCGCCGACCGGACCTGGTGGATGTCATGCCGAGTACGGATTGGCAGTGCATGCTTTATCCTTTTCTCGCACGTCTGGCGTCGGCTGATGTGCCGTTCCGGTTCCAAGCGGGGGCGTGTCAACCGGTTCGAAGGCGCTGCCGATATGTCGGCCGGGGCCTTCATTTTTACGAGGACGCGCATGAGATCCGATTGAGCGGCATGTTCGGCACGAAACTCTATCGATGGGAAAAGGGTCGAAACTGGTGTGAGCTATGCCTGTTGTGAAGCGACGGATGTTATGGGTGCATGAGACCATGGGCCGTATGGCCGGTGCCGAACAGAACATCTTGGTAACGGCGCCGCATCTGGCGGGTCGATTCGAGCATGGCCTGCTCTATTGGCGCACGTCCGGGCGCGATGAAGAGCTCTTTTGTGAGCTTTTTCCGGATCGCCGGCAGGTGGAGTTTGATGCGCCCGACGACCGGGTGGAGGCGGAGGTCAAACAGTTCCTTAGTGAGTTTCGCCCTGACATCATCTATGTCCACAAGTGCATGTCGAACGGTCTCTTGACGGCGCTGTTGGATTCGGGGGTGCCGTTGGTGCGGATGCAGCACGACCATGACATCTACTGTATGCGCAGCTACAAATACTTCCCTTGGTCGCGAAAGATTTGCACCCGCAGGGCAGGGCCCGGCTGTATTTTCCCCTGTATGGCTTTTGTAGCACGCGACCGCGGCAAGGGCCCCCTCGGTCTGCGGTGGGTGAGTTATCGTCGGCAGATGCGGCATCTGGCGCTGAACCGCCGGTGTAACGCTGTGTTTGCGGTCACGCGGTACATGCGTGAGGAGCTGATTCGGCAGGGGTTTGCGCCGGAGCGCATCCACATCTTCCCCCCGGTACCGTTACCGAAGGAACCCTTGGTGGAGAGCCGGTTTTCGGACCGGAACCTGGTTGTCTATGCGGGCCAGATCATACGTGGCAAGGGGGTGGACTGTCTGATTCGTGCGATGGCGATGGTGGACGTGTCGTATGAGCTGGTCATTTTGGGGAGCGGTTCACACCTCGAGTACTGTCAGGCCTTGGTGCGGGAGTTGGGGCTTGAGGCGCGGGTGCGTTTCCCGGGGTTTGTATCGCAGGCGCAGCTTGCGGAGATCTATGCGGACGCGTCGGTGGTGGCGGTGCCATCGGTGTGGCCGGAACCGATTGCGACGGTCGGACTAGAGGTCATGCGGTACGGCCTGCCTGTGGTCGGATTCGATGCGGGCGGCATTTCCGACTGGCTAAAGGACGGAGAGACCGGGTATTTGATCCCCTGGAAGGATGAGGATCGAATGGCGGATCGAATCCGGTTTTTGTTGGAGCATAAGGATGTGGCACGGCGGCTTGGCAGCCAGGGTCGGGCATTTGTGAACCGTGTCTATCATTTCGAGGAGTATCTTGAGCGCCTGACCAACACAATGGTAAGTCTGAGCGGTCCGACCGATGCGAGGGAGGGGATAGGCGATGAATCGATCCGATGAGAACGGCGACCTGGTTGCAGGTCCGGATTCCGGGATCCCCGGCATCGATGCCTTGTCCTATGGCGGCGAGGACGGCGATGCGCCATCTCCGGTGCGGAAGGAGATACCGCTTGAGGATTTCTTGAAAACCCTGGATTTCAAGAAGATCTGGCGTAGGTTCCGTCGTTCCCAATGGATCATACTGGCCTGCGTGGTGTTCTTTGGCGCCCTAGGGCTGTTTGCGGGTCGGAAGCTCGGCGGGAAGGCGTATCGGTCCACGGCTGTACTGCTTTACACCTCGATGCCGGGCGAGCTGATCGGGGGGGAGCGCAACCTGCCGATTCAGGTCCTGACGAAGCAGACAGCGATCGAGATGATCCAGTAGCCGCAGACGCTTTCGGTGGTGGAGGAGGAGCTGGGGTTCTCCGACCGGAATATTGAGATCGCGACCAGGATTGAGGTGGAGTCTGACAAGCGCGATGACCTGGTCCGTTTGATGGCCGAGGCGCCGACCGAAAAAGAGGCGATCGCGATGGTCAACTCCCTCGCGCGGGCGGTGGTCAGAGCGAACGCACAGTGGTATCGCGCGCAGCTGACCAAGATGGAGGAACGGGTCCGCTCCCGGATCCGGACCGACTCGCAGCTGTTGGACAAGCTCGAGTCGGAGAAGGCGCAGCTTGCGATGGAAGACACGGTCTTTGACCCGCAGTCTGAGTACATGGCGCACCTGGAGCGTGTAGGATCGGCTCGCCTGGCTTTGGAACAGCAGCAGGCGTTGCTGGAGGGACTCACCGTGCGGATCGAGCGTCTTCAGGAGCAACTGCCCGTGTTACCGGCGGAGATTGTGAGTACCGCCTATGAGGACAACCCGCTCAAGCGCCGCCTGGCCAACACGGAAGTGGCGTTGATGGAGGCGCGGACCAAGTACGGCCCGGAGAATCCGAACACCCTGATGATCGAGGAGGAGATCAAGCAGCTCCGCCGGATGCTTGACGAGGGTACGTTCGACTCCAATCGCGAGCAGGTCTTCGTCAAGAACCCACTGCGTGACCAGCTCGAGGTGGAACTGATCAGGCTGCGGGCCGATGAACATGCTGCGCGTTCGATGTTGGGACACATGCAGGCCTCCATGGATGCCTTGCAACAAAAGAGCCTGGACCTGCCGATGAAGCTCCGCAAGTTCTCCGAGTATACCGACCAGATCCGCGCATTGAAGGCCGGGCTTCAGGCACAGGAATCGCTTCTTGCTGATATCAGTTTCTATTCGATGCAGGCATTGGGTGACTTCAGCGAACTGGTGCCGGGGACCAAGGCGGAGTTGGAGCTTTCGCGATTGGCGTTGCTCGTGAAGCTGTTTGGGTTTGTGTTCGGGCTCGGCCTCTCCCTGGGCGTGGTCCTGCTCTATCAGGTCCTGGACGACCGGCTGGTGACTTCGCGGCAGGTGTCGGCTTATTACGATATGCCGCCGGCGGTGTTGGTTCCGGACTACGGGCGCGGGGCGGGAATGGATTCTGAATTGGTCCGGCTCCATGTCGGCCGGAGTTGGATGTCCTTCACGGAGCGGTTGGCTATTGCATCGGGCGAGGGGCGAGTGATCGGGTACTTCAGTGATGAGCCCGGGGTTGGGAAAAGCATCATCACCTCGATTCTCGCGGGCTATTACCGGGCCAATGGGTTGAATGTGTTGCGGATGGACTTCGATTTTTTCGGCGGTTCCCTGCCGCCTCTGGCTGACGAGCCCGGTTTGGAGCAGGTGGTGGAATCGGGGCTGCCGGTAGAGAGCGTGATACGAAGCGTGGCGGGGGGGGATGAGGCGGCCGGTTTCGGGGCTGTTGGAATGGGTGCGCTCCCCGGCCTGGCAGGAGATCTGTTCGAGCCTGAAAAACCGTTATGACGTGGTACTGCTGGTGGGACCGCCGGTGAACCTGGACGAGGCGGCCACGGTGCTCGCGCGATCGTGTGATTTCTTTGTGATGGTCCTTGGTTCTGGGCGGACCCGCAGGCGGGAATTGGATCCTGCCTTGGAGATGTTACAGCAAGCCGGGGTGCGCCCGGGCGGGTTCATCCTGAATCGGCTGTGGCCGGACTTACTGGATGAACCGACCCGCAGGCGTTTGGCATCCGAGGGCCGGGGGCCGGTTTCTTTTGCCGCGATGGCCAAGCGGATGCGGGGGCGGCTTGGCCGGTCGGCAGATAAGGGAGGTCCGCATGCGGGGTAACGCACCTCAGACCTGCTTCCGTGGGCTGGGAAGTTTCCGGCTTTTCCCGGTGTGGGCCGGCCTCAAGCCTTTCCGGTGGATGTTCGGGTGGGGGGTATGTCTTACGGTCTGGTTGGCCGGCTGTGTGCATGCCCCGCGCCAGCCGGATCCTCAAATGGCAGCTCCCTCCTTGCCGGCCGCCGCGGCTGGAGTCCAGGAGACGCAAGAGCCTGTTGAGATTCCCGAAGCATGGCACGAGCCGTTTTCCCTGGGCGAGTACCGGCTGGCGATAGGGGACGTGGTGGAGGTGTCGGTCTTCGGGCACAGGGACACGCTTGCCGAGGAGGTCCCCATCGCACCGGACGGTCGGCTCTACTATATGTTCGGGGAGGGCGTTGAGGCGGCGGGCCGTTCGCCGGACGAGGTCGCCGAAGAGATCGAGGGGCGCATCGGCTCCCTCTTTGTTGCGCCTCAGGTCAGCATCATTCCCCGCAGGTATGTAGGCGCACGCTACAGTGTGCTTGGGCAGGTCGAGAGCCCGGGTGTGTATCCGTTGGATGCGTCGATCACGATTCGTCAGGCTGTGGCGCGTGCGGGCGGCCTGGCCCAGGGTGTGTATCGCGGCACGACGGTTGAGCTGGCCTCGTTGAGGAATTCCTCCTTGATTCGGGACGGGCAACCCTTGCCGATCGATTTTGAGGCGCTCTTTCTCGGAAACGATTTTCAGTTTGATCTGCCGCTGCGGCCTGGGGATTTGGTTCTTATCGGCTCGGGCCTGCGCTATGAGGTCTATCTGTTGGGACAGGTCCGGGAGCAGAAATCGCTGGCGTACCACGATGGGATGACGATTGTCGAGGTGTTGGCCGGTGCATCGGAGCGTGGGGGCGGCTATCTGCCGAATGCGCACCTGGAAGGCGCGGCGATCCTGCGTGGGGAACTCGACCGTGCGGATGTGATCCGGGTGGATATCCGGCGCATTCTGGAGGGAAAGGCGACGGACGTCTATCTTGCCCCGGGCGATATCGTCTACGTTCCGGAGCGACCGTTCCGGTTGTTACGCGATTTGCATCGTACGATTGTGATGTCGTTTGCGACGACGTTTTCCGGCGAGGCCGGGGCGGACCTGATGCGGAGGGAGGTATTTGGTGAAGACCAGTAATCACTTCCTCGGGTTGGTGATTGGATGCGGGGGACGAATGCTCCTGGTTTTGTGTCTCGCCTCCGTGATCAACCCGGTCCAGGCCCAGGACGCCGAGGTACAGGCCGAGTTGAGCGGGTTAGGGGTCCGTTTCGATCGGTCCGCCGAATTGGCCGAGCGGTTGGAGGCCTCCCCGTCGCCGGCGGTCCGCGAGCCCTATCGCCTTGGAATCGGCGACATCCTCGGCATCAGTGTTTACGGGCAGGCGGAGAGTTACCGTGAAGTATCGATCGACCCGAACGGCGACATCCACTACCTCCTGGTTGGCAGTGTCCCGGCGGCGGGACGTACGATCGACGAACTGCGCAACGACCTGGGCGAGCGTTTCAAACGGCATCTGCGGTTCCCTCTGGTTTCCGTGGTTCCCCTGGAGTTCGGCAGTCAGTCGCTCACGATCCTGGGTCAGGTGAGCTATCCCAGGACCTATCTGCTCGAGGGCAACCTGCGATTGGCGGACCTGATTGCCTTGGCGGGGGGATTACGGATGGGGGAATTTCGCAACTCGACGGTGGAGCTCGCTGATTTGGAGCATGCGGTTCTGCTGCGTGATGGCGAGGCGCTTCCGGTCGATTTCCACGCACTGCTGAAGCTGGGTGCGGCGGAGCACAATGTCTTGTTGAAGAGCGGTGACCTGGTGGTGATCCCCTCTTCGCTGATGAAGAACGTCTTTATCTTGGGGGAAGTGAACTTCCCGCGCAGCTATGGCTTTATCGATCGGATCACGGTGTTGCAGCTCTTGGCGGAGGGCCGCGGTCTGGGTCCGCGAGCGGGGAGAAAGATCCTGGTGGTGCGTGGCGCGCTTGCCCAGCCGGAGGTCTTTGAGCTGAACCTGGACCGTGTATTGAGCGGACGCGATCCGAACATGCACCTGCGCCCCGGCGATATTGTTTACGTCCCTGAGCGCCGGTTTGAGCTGTTGAAGGACGCCTTGGAAGCGGCGGTCCTGGCCTTCGGCTCCTCGGCGGCGGCGGAGGCGGCAACGCAGGTATATGAGGAGGTCGCCCCGGATTCGGACCTGCCGGAGCGGCCGATCGTGGTTCCGGGTGCGCCGGTGCCTGCACCTTCCGTTTTCTAAGACTTCACTTTTGTGGGGAGGCCGCGTAGGAAGCGGCCGTCTGAAAACCCGATTGGCCGACAACGAAAGGTCTCCGTGGCCGCATGGGGAAGACAGGAATCCCCCTCGATTTCATCGATTTTCTCGATCTCGATCCCGATCCCGATCCCGATTTCGATTTCGATCCCGATCCCGATTTCGATTTCGATCCCGATTTCGATTTCGATTTCGATCCC
>CALLYA010000298.1 GCA_937875495.1 uncultured Verrucomicrobiota bacterium | reverse complement strand
TTCGATTTCGATTTCGATTTCGATTTCGATTTCGATTTCGATTTCGATTTCGACAGATCGGACGGATCGGACGGATCGGACAGATCGGACAGATCGGACAGATCGGACGGATCGGCAACCCCTCGTACTCGTACTCGCCGCATCCTCGTGTACGTGAACGTGTACCGCTTCGCTGTGTACGTGTACGTTTCTGGGCCGAGCTCGAGGGCGTCCGAATAGGTATCAGCGTTCCCGGGCAGGCTTTCCCCTCCCCATCCGGAGAGCGGAGAGCCGCATCCGCAGATAGAGAAATGGATAATCGGGGTCGGGGTCGCTATCGGTCTCGGTATCGAATGGACGCGGGATGGGATTCAGACCTGAGAAACCGGGTAACGCAACCGTGTTGTTGCGGTGCTGACACAACCCGGCAGGCGGTTGGAGAGGGCCATGAGGGCCAGAGGCATACCGGAACAGGGATCGATTTCGATTTCGATTTCGATTTCGATTTCGATTTCAATTTCGATTTCGATTTCGATTTCGACAGATCGGACAGATCGGACAGATCGGCAACCCCTCGTACTCCTACTCGTACTCGCCGCATCCTCGTGTACGTGAACGTGTACCGCTTCGCTGTGTACGTGTACGTTTCTGGGCCGAGCTCGAGGGCGTCCGAATAGGTATCAGCGTTCCCGGGCAGGCTTTCCCATCCGGATCCGGAGAGGCTCCCGCAGGGGACGCGGTGGCGTTTTCGACCTAGCTTTTTGGGGGGGATTCTTCAGATATACCGTTTCAGCAGACCAAGGCAATTGTTGAAAACGGCTCCGATGTTTGTGCACTATCCCCGCCCTATACACCTCTGCGCCCCCTGCGTTCTCTGCGGGAATCCTCCCCATCCGGCCCGTAACCTTTCGTTGTGGCCCACTAGGCTTTTCGGACAGGCTCTTGCCACATCTGCGAATCGAGCCTCCCCCCGGCCCTCAGCCCTCCCCACCCAGGGACCAGAACGCGACATCCTCGCCCATTTCATTGATCATCCCCGCCGTGGATGGATGGCATGTAAAAAGAAAAACCTGATTGGTCGCTGAAAACTCAACCAGCAGCTCGGCCGTCGCCCGCGCACGCTCCGGGTCGAAATTGACCAAGACGTCGTCCATGACCAACGGCAGGCGGCATCCATTCTCCCCGTACTCAACGATCAAACCCAGTCGCAGACAGAGATAGAGCTGCTCCAACGCCCCCCGCGAGAGCACCCGAGGATCCTGCAACGTACCCTCGGAGGTGATCAGAAGGAGGCCGTCGGTGCCCACTTTCTGAACCACCTTGTGATAGCGCCCGCCCGTCACCCGGTCGTAATACCGGGAGGCCGTCGCCAACACCTTCGGCTGACGCTCCTGCACAAACCTGTGCAAGCTCTCCAGAATCAGTGCCTCCGCCGCCCGGTCGACGCACCATTGCTCCTGCATCAAGGCCAGCCTCGCTCGGCCCACCTCCAACGCAAGCGCAGAATCGGCCGCATCCGCCGTATCCGTCAGCGCTCCAATGCGGTCCTCCAGCCGGGCAAGCTCCTGAAGCGCCTCGTCACGCTCCCGCTGCAATCGCTCCTGACGCTGCGCCAGCCCACTCAGCTCCCTCTGCCAGCCCGCAGGATCGCCGTTGCTCAGCTCATCCCAAATGGCCTCAGTGTCTGACCGCCCGCGGGTCAATCCAGCCTCCAATGCCTCCAGCCGAACGCGCAACTCATTCCGTTGCCGATGCCGCTCAAACCCGGCTTGATACTCCGCAGACGTTTCGACTTCGACCTTCGCCAGGAAGGCAGAGCGCGCGCCTCGCAGATCCTCCAACCGCCCCCGTAAGACCTCCGCTTCCTGCTCCCATCCGCTCACTTCCGTCGCTTGCACCGCCAGCTCGGCACGCAACTGCACATCCGCCCTAACCTCCCGCGCCAAGGCACGAATCGGCGCAAGAAAGGCTTCCATCCCCTTTTCCTTCGGCGGCTCCCAGCCCGCCCGCTTCAGATACCCCGCGGCCTCGGCGTTCCAGTCCGTGACCTCCCGCTGCAACTCGTCCAGCTCCCGATGAATATCCTGAACCGACTCCAGCTTCTCTTTTGCCACCCGGATCGTCGCAAGGAAATCCGCCACCTCCGCCGGGGTTTGAATCTGCGTGAGACCGGCCCGGGACTTCCACTCTGACCACTCCGCGTCCAGCTCCTTCCGCTCCCGCTCAAGCTCGGCCCGGCGCGCAGCGGTATCGGCCTTGAGTGCATCCGCACGCTCCACCTCAGCCGCCAGTTCCACCAGCCGGCTCTCCAATACCCCCCGCCACATCGTGGCATGCTCACAATCCAGAAGCTCGCGCTCAAGCGCATCCAAGGCCGCCTCATCCGGCTCAGCCTCGAACCCCAATCCAAAGGCGGACCCCTCCAATCCGGAACGACACCGCCCCAGCACCTCCAAGCAAGCCGCACGGTCGGAACGAAGCCGGTCCAATCGCTGGGCGTTCGCCTCCGTGTGCGCCTGGGCTCCAGCCCGAGCAGCCCGGAAAACCCGGCACACCTTCCACCCAAGCGCCAGGGCGACGACCGCCAGAAGCAGGAGGATTCCACCACCAACCCCGCCACCGATCATCAGGCTCCAGACGCCGGCACACCCCAGAAGCAGCGGCCACATCAGGGTCAAAATCAGGGCCAGCCGCTCGTTGGTCTCCGCCTTTTGCAGGGCCTCAGCAGCCTCCTCCGAGGTGGAATCCACCAGCCCGATCGCGTCTTCACACGCGCGTAACTCGGCCTCCAAGACCCCACGATGACGCAGTTCCTCACGCAAGGCGCGGATCCGCGCGCGATCGCCCGCAACATCACGCCTGCCCGTGGACTCCCCCCCCGTCCCGAGGCGTTCCCGGAGGTCAGCCAGGGAATCATGGAGCCGGCGGGACGCCTCCTTGGCTTCCGCCTCCGCACGAACCGCCCCAGCAAGACTCCGGTCGGACTCCCCCAGCGCAACACGCCATTCGCCGAGCCGCCGCTGCTCTTCCACGCCCCAGGAGAAGCCTTGCACCGATTCGAAATCCCATTCCCCCGGTAGCTGCACAAAGCGGGCATTGCGCTCCACAACCGCCTGCTCCGAGCGCGCGCGCAACACGCCTACACGCTTTATGCGGCTCTCCTGCAGGATCGCGGATTGCTCAAATCGCTCGATCTCGCCGGCCAGGGGAACGAATGCCTCGTTGAGCCCTGTACAGGCCCCTGAAACCTGGGCAGAACGCTCCCCGATCCTGCCCTGGATCGCCGATAATGCCTGGTCCAGACGCTCCTCCTCCTGATCCAAGCGCGCCAACGACTGCAAGCCATCCGACGGATAGGTCGGCCCCTCGGGCAGTCCCGCAATCGCTTCGCGCAACGATTGGATCTGCATCCAGGTCGGATGCGCCTCCAACAGATTCCGAACGCGGTCCGAGCGAAGCCCGATCTCTTCCAGCTCCTCACGGCCCGACTGAAGCGCCTCCTGCAAGGCATCACGCGACCTGAGGAGCCCCGGGTAGCCCGCAGCCGATTCGATCGCCTGATCCAAACGCGCCTGCGCTGCGCCGATCTCAGACAACACCTTGGCAAACGCCCTTCCCTCCGCAGACTGCGGGTTCGAATAGTCCGCCGCACGGCGCCTGAACTTGCCCGCAGTCGCAAGTGCGTCCGAGCCGGAACCTACCAGGCCAACCGTAAAAAGGCGCTCCCTGATACGCTCCCGGTCCAGACTCGAGAAGTCCTGCAACTCGGTCAGACTGAACGCGAACAGACTCTCGAACAGGGCGCGGTCCACCCCCGCCAGCTCCGCCGATAACCAGGCCTCGTCCCGCAGCGAGCCATCCTGCAGCGTGACCACCGCCGCTCCGCCATGACGATCGGCAAACCGCTCCAGCCTGAACATCCCTGCATCATTATCGCCGGTGAGATGCAAAACCCCACCCGGACGACCGCCCGCCACCGACTCAAACCGCTTCGCCGATGCCGGACTGGGTTCGAAGCCGAACAACATCCTCTGGATAAAGGCCAATAAGGTGCTCTTGCCCGCCTCATTCGGACCGAGGAAGACGTTCAGGCGCGGACTCAACTCGGCCAGGCGATGGTCGCGTAAAATCCCGAAATCGTGTACATGCCAACCGTTGATATGCATGGAATCAGTCCTCCCTGCCTTGAGAGCTGAGCTCGTGGATCGCCAGCATGGTAGCCTTTTGGATGGCGGTGGAGGGCTCATCACCGAGTGGGGCATCCAACCATCGGGCAATCTCTGGCAGCGGGAGCGGCTGCCCATGCGCTCGCAGAAAGGCCGCAGCCACCTCCGGATCCGCGGCCATGGCCTCGCCCTGCTCCAGGACCGCAGCCGAAAAATCACCCCGCCCACGCAACGCACCCAGATCCATCACCGGTTGGGTCATGTCCACCAATTGTTCAAGCCCGATCGCGGGCTCCATCAGACTCAATTCCGCACCCAGACGTTCCTGATAATGCATGAGCCGTGCCCGATCGGTCACTTCACTCCGAACCGACGAGCAGCCGGTCAGGATCACCCGGAGCATCAGGGCAATACCCGGGTTCTCCCCACGCAACTGCTCGACCCTGGTGATCACGGCCGCATGCAAAGCATCCAGATCTGCAATCCCACCGATGTCCAACACCAACCTGACGGTTCGTACCCCATCGAGTGAGATCAACCGCACTTCCCCGACCCGCCCCGCCTTTACCTCTACCAGATACGCACCGTGAGGCCCCAGGTCGGCTTCCTCAAAACCCCTCCCTTGGGGACTCCCAGGCTGGACCACCCATGGATCCCTGTGCAGCACCGCCGGCTGCATGCTCGATCCGAGGGCCCAATAGGAAACGCCGGATTGGACCAGGTCGCCCAGCGACACGCCCGGGGCTGAATCACCCTCGGGATCGGGAGGAAGGCCATGAGAGTGGCATACAATCGCGACACCTAATGGATCACTCTCCCTCCGGGTCGACTCCACCAAATCGGAAAGGGAGGCCTCCGTGGGATAACTCATCCCAAAGACCCGGGCCAAAACCTCACCCCCGCGCTCAATCACCACTCGATCGATCGCCGCATCGTCGAAGATGTGGACACCCTTCGGCCAATCCTCAATCGCCTCCCACCCCTCTGAAGGGTCGCCCAGGCCAAGCGCAAGCAGGGTCTGGATCCCCTCCGAGGAAAGCCGCTCCAGGGCCGCTCGAAATCGGACCTGAGGACGGAGGCCACACACCGCGCTGCCTTCACAGATGCCGCCGGCAAGGATGACAAAGGCAACCCGTTCACGAATGGCCGTTTCAATCAGCCGGTCCATCGCATCCAGTGACGCGTCCCGCAGCAGCGGGACCCAAGCGGGGTCGACTCGGGCGCACCCCCGGAACGGGCGGTCCAAATGGAGATCGGCGGCATGCAAGAATCGAAAGGTCGGGCCCATAGTGGTCGTTCCTCGCTCGGTATCAGTGATCGTGATTCCATCAAACAAACGGGCTTTGGGGGTAGGCTATCGTTTGAAGGAGTTGCGCCTCCGGTTCAAGCCTCGATTCTTCCGAGTCGAGCGAATTTCGACTCAGGCATAAATGTCGACCAGGAACAGGAGGGCAACGCCCCTGCCGATGTTTTCTATGGCGTGAGGGACGTCCGCCCGGTAACTGCAAGAGTCTCCACGCCCGAGGGTCGCCTGGTCTTCACCACTGCGAACCCGTACGCGCCCCCTCTGAACAGTCAAGAATTCTCGGGTGCCTTCGAAGTGCGGAGAGCTTTCGAGCCGGCCGCCGGCAAGAAGCTCTACCTCGTAAAATTCGACGTCCTTCTCCAGATGCAACGGCGAGAGCGTCCGAATCCTACACTCCGGCTCGGATCGGTAATGATAGGTCGCGTCATCCGCCCGAATGACCTGAATGGCACCACTGGATCTCGGATTCTCAACCAGCTCGCCGAGCGAGAGATCAAACGCTTGCGCGATGCGCATGGTCACGGCCAGGGTGGGATTGGCCTGGTTGCGCTCCACCTGACTCAGCATCGAGCGGCTCACCCCGCTGGCCTGGGATAAGGCGTCCAACGACCAGCCGCGCTGCCGCCGCAATTCTTTGACCCGCCGACACAGATACTGCGTGATCTCCTGTGCGGCGGTCGCGGATTTCTTACTCGCAATCTTGGCTTTCATGGTTCGCAGTCGCTCGCTCCAGCACCCACCCCCCACCGAAACAGACATCAAAAACCGATTTCAAATCCGAATCCAGCACCCAAACGCATCCGCGCTCCCGGTGTCAATCTCCATCATAAAAAAACTTCTCTCCACTTTACCGGATCATCATTCTTGTATAACGTACCGAAATCCAGTTTAATGGACAACTGCCGGATGGGGCATGGAGCATGGATCCTGAAGCAGGGCAGAAAAGGGGGTTGGCATGAAGGCATTGGTCAAGCGGAAGGCCGAACAGGGACTCTGGCTCGAAGAGGTGCCGGAGCCGAACATCGGGGTCAATGATGTCCTCATTAAAGTCGATCGAACCGGGATCTGCGGGACCGATCTGCATATCTATGTCTGGGATGAATGGGCGCAAAAGACCATTCCTGTGCCAATGGTGGTAGGACACGAATTCGTCGGGGAAATCATCGAGGTCGGCTCCAACGTCACCGATTTCTTCCCGGGCGACATCGTCAGCGGCGAGGGCCATGTCGTGTGCGGGCGCTGCAGGAACTGCCTCGCCGGCCGACGTCACCTCTGCCCACACACCAAGGGAATCGGTGTGAACCGCCCAGGCGCCTTCGCCGAGTACTTGGCACTCCCCATGACCAATGTCTGGCACCACGCGCCCGGGATCGATCTCGACGTCGCCTCCATCTTCGACCCCTTCGGGAACGCAGTCCATACCGCGCTCACCTTCCCTGTCCTCGGAGAGGATGTGCTCATCACCGGAGCCGGCCCGATCGGCGCAATGGCCGCCGCCGTCGCCCGGCACGCCGGTGCGCGCTATGTCGTCGTCACCGACGTCAACCCCTACCGACTCGAGCTCGCAAGCCGTATGGGCGCCACCAGGACCATTGACGTGCGCAAGGACTCAATCGAACAGGTGCAGGAAGACCTCGGCATGCAGGAAGGCTTCGATGTCGGCCTCGAAATGAGCGGCAACCCCAATGCCTTCCGCTCCATGCTCAGCAATATGTGTCACGGCGGCAAGATCGCCATGCTCGGGATCCCCTCAGAGCAGATCCAGATCGACTGGAATACCGTCGTCTTCAATATGCTCACCATCAAAGGTATCTATGGTCGCGAAATGTATGAGACTTGGTACAAAATGACCGTCATGCTCCAGAGCGGCCTCGACATCACACCCGTCATCACACACCGGATGCCGTTCACTGAATTCAGGGACGGCTTTGAAGCCATGCGCTCCGGCAATTGCGGCAAGGTCATCCTGAACTGGCGCCAGGCCTGAACAAAACCCGCCCTTCACGCAACCCACACAGCCCCCCCTTGATCCTCATGAAAACCCAACTGCTCAATCACCTCTCCGAGGAAATCGCCCGGCTACGTCAAGACGGTCTCTACAAGGCCGAACGCCAAATCACCACCCCCCAAGACACCCATATCAGCGTGGCTTCCGGACAGTCCGTGCTGAATTTGTGCGCCAACAACTACCTCGGCCTCGCTCAGCACCCGGACGTCGCAAAGGCTGCCCGCAAAGGGATCGATGATTGGGGATACGGGCTCGCATCCGTTCGCTTCATCTGCGGTACCCAGTCGATCCACAAGGAGTTGGAGGAGAAGCTCAGCGAGTTCTTGGGCACCGAAGACACCATCCTCTATTCCTCTTGCTTCGATGCCAATGGGGGACTGTTCGAGACTTTGCTGGGACCCGAAGACGCCATCATCTCCGACGAGCTCAATCACGCCAGCATCATCGACGGGATCCGCCTCTGTAAGGCCCAGAGATTCCGATACCGCAATGGGAATATGGCCGATCTCGAGGTCAAACTGCAGGAGGCCGCCAATACACGCTACCGGATCATCGCCACCGACGGCGTCTTCAGCATGGACGGGTTCGTGGCGAACCTCGCCTCCATCTGTGACCTGGCCGAGCGCTACGACGCAATGGTGATGTTCGATGATTGCCACGCCACCGGCTTCATGGGACCGCGCGGCCGCGGAACCCACGAGTTCCATAACGTCATGGATCGGGTCGACATCATCACCGGCACCCTCGGCAAGGCACTCGGAGGCGCCAGTGGCGGGTTCACAAGCGGACGAAAGGAGATCGTCGAATACCTGCGTCAACGCTCACGCCCCTACCTCTTCTCCAATACCGTCGCCCCCGCCATCGTCACCGGCGCTATCAAGGCCATCGAAATCCTGACCGCCTCCACCGAACTGCGCGACCGACTTCAGGAAAATACCAAACTCTTCCGCAAAGGTATGACCGAGGCCGGGTTCTCCATCCTGCCGGGTGAACACCCGATCACCCCCATCATGCTCGGCGATGCCGCCCTCGCCGGCCAAATGGCCGACGCACTCCTCCTTCGCGGTGTCTACGTCATCGGCTTCTCCTACCCCGTCGTCCCCCAAGGCAAGGCCCGTATTCGTACCCAAGTCTCCGCCGCCCACACCACCGAAGACCTCAACTTCGCCATCGATCAGTTCTCCGCCGTCGGTAAAGAACTAGGGGTTCTCTCCTGAAAAAACCAGCCCCCCCATCCACGGTGGAGCCGCCGAAGGGGAAAAGGGGGGCGAAATCGAAATCGAAATCGAAATCGAAATCGAAATCGAAATCGAAATCG
>CALLYA010000297.1 GCA_937875495.1 uncultured Verrucomicrobiota bacterium | reverse complement strand
ACGCCACCGCGCCTCTGCGCCTCTGCGCGAGGCTCTCCGGATGGGAATGGGGGGGCAGGTCCGGAAAGCGGCTACCTTTTCGGATGGGCTCGAGCTACATAACTCTGCCTTGAACCGGGGCGCACAAACGTCCTCAGGCCGTCGATGTCCCCTTCCGGACTCTTCCGTTCTCTTCTTTTCCATCGATTCAGCACCTCGGTTTAGGTAGGATCGCATTTCTTTGTGAATGGCGGAGATCGACGTCGGATTTGTATAAACGAGACATCGCCCTACATTCTGGGATACGGCCTCCGGGGCTCCTGGGTCGTGAACCGGAGGAACGGGGATGGGCATGCAGAGGCGAATCGGGATTGGGGCGATATGAAACGGAACATTGAGGCCTTGGCGGACCGTCGGTTTGACCTCCTGGTGGTGGGCGGGGGGATTCACGGCGCGATGATTGCGTGGCATGCCGCCCTGGCCGGCTTCTCTGTCGCCCTGGTTGAGCGCGGCGATTTTGGATGTTCCACTTCCGCCAACAGCCAAAAGATCATTCACGGTGGGCTGCGATATCTGCAGAACCTCGATTTCCCACGCACGCGGCAATCGATCCTGGAGCGGCGCCGGCTGCTGCGTTTAGCGCCACACTTGGTTTCGCCCATGCCCTGCATGATGCCGATTTACGGCGGGGATTTGAAGGGGCGTGCGGTCATGGGGACCGGCCTGACCCTGTACGACTGCCTCTCATGGGACCGCAACATCGGTGTGGCGCGCTGGGCACGGATACCGAAGGGTCGTCTGATTGAGGCGCCGGAGGTCTTGGCCCTGGTCCCGGGGCTCGATTCGGAGCGTCTCCGTGGTGGTGCGGTCTGGTATGATGGCATCTGTTCGAACACCGAGCGTCTGATTGTTGGGTTTGCGCGCACTGCCGAGATGCACGGGGCGGTCGTCGCGAACCGGATCGAGGTGCAGGGTTGGATGGCAACCGGCGGCCGTGTGGAGGGCGCGGGGTTCAAGGATCTCGAGACCGGCGCGGTCGGCGAGATCCGCTGCAAGCACGTGGTCGATTGCCGTGGGCCACTGTCGGGCCACGGTCTTGCCGGTCCCCAAACCGAACCGGTTCCTGGTGCAGCGAAGGCGTTCGCGCACGGGATCAATTTCGTTGTCGACCTACCCGCCGCAGAGAAGATCGCTTTTGCGGTGAGTGGTCGCCCTGCCGGCCAGCAACGGCTTTACTTCTCCGTGCCCTGGCGCAACACCGCCATGATCGGGACCGAGTGGTTTCTCTATCGCGGCCATCCGGAGGAGTTGGTGCTGCACGAGGCACAATGTCAGGCGTTTGTCGATCACTTCAACATTGTCTTTCCACCGGCCGAGCTTCAACTGCAGGATATTCGCTTCATCTATCATGGACTCGTCCCCGCTGACGAGGGTGGGAGTTCGGCTCAAAACGTGAAGTTGTTGCGGCATTTCCGGATCCTTTCCGAGCGTGAGACCGGCCTGCGTGGGTTGGTCAGCCTGGTCGGGGTCAAGTACACCACGGCTGGGCACGTCGCCTCCGAGGTGCTTCGGGAGCTGCTTCCGGGTTGGCGCGAGGTCGACAGTGTTGACCAGGAGTACATTGGTCGCAGCCTCGACCGCGAGGGGATTTTACAGCATCTGCAAGCGCGCTGGGGTGCGAACGCCTCACCCTCTGAGCTGCTTGACCTTTTCTCCGATTACGGCGCGGAGGCGGTTGCCATCGCCGACCTGGCCGAGACGATCGGCCTCAATGATCCGCTCGCACTCTGGAAGGCCCAGGCGTTGTTTGGGGTTCGCGAAGAGATGGCGCGCAGCCTATCGGATCTCTACTTCCGAAGAAGCAACCGCGGCGACCTCGGCCGACCATCGCAAACCGAACTCGAGACGATGGCCGAGTTGATCGGAAATGAACTGGGATGGGATCCGACCAGGAAATCACAGGAGATCAGCGCGGTCTTGGACTGCTATCCCTCTTTCATCGGGGGAACGACCACTGGGGAGAGCTAGGGGCTGTCCGAAAAGGCGAGCTCCTCCAGGCAATGGTTGTCGATCAGTCCGATCAGTCCGATCAGTCCGATCAGTCCGATCTGTCCGATCTGTCCGATCTGTCCGATCTGTCCGATCTGTCCGATCGAGGGAATCGAGTTAATCGAGTTAATCGAGTTAATCGAGGGAATCGAGGGAATCGAGGGAATTCCTGTTCTGGTTGGCGTCTGGCCCTCATGGACCGCTCAAACTTTGCCGCCGAATTGTGTCAGCACCGCAACAATACAGTTGCTGTACCCGGTTTTTTATGGCCGAATCCCATCCCGCGGTCTTTCGATACCGAGACCGACCCCGACCCCGACCCCGATCTTGCTTCGCAATTCACCTTTTCGGACGGGCTCTAGCCAGGTCGAAAACCCCACCGCGTCCTCTGCGGGAGGCTCTCCTCCTTCCTACCTTTCCCTCGGGGGTTGCAGCCCTCAGGTTCCTGCCTTTTATTGGTCGGACAAGCAACCGAAGTATTGATCTCTTCTCATCATTGCTTTTTTTTCGTGAGGAACTGGAGGACTTTGATGTGCCTGGCTGGAACCGTGATGAAACCGGGTTGTGTCCTGGCTGCGTTGGTATCGGCGCTGAGCTTGGCGCTTGCGGTGTGCGGCTGTTCCGTGCGTGAGGAGGGATTGGTGGGGGGGGCTGACGGATCTTGGCACGGCGCAGCGGCGTCTGGTTCGGCGGGTGTGGAGGTCCTCAATCCGGAGGATGCTGGGGACGAGCTGCAATGGGATTGGCTCCGTGAGATGGCATTGGCGAACAATCCGGGGCTCCGGGGAGCGCAGGCGGCCTGGCAGGCGGCGCTGGCCAAGGTCCCCCAGGCGCGTGCTCTGCCTGATCCGCGGGCGACCTACGGATATTTCCTCGAGCCGGTGGAGACCCGAACCGGGCCGCAGGGGCAGCGTGTCGGCGTTTCTCAGATGTTGCCATGGTTCGGCACATTACCGTTGCGGGAGCGGATGGCGATCGCGGAGGCCGAGGCGGCGTTTCAGAGCTTCAGGCAGAAGGAACTTGCGCTGCTGCTCGATTTGAAGACTGCATTCCTGGAATACGGGTATTTGCGCGCGGCGATCGAGCTGAGTCGTGAGCATCTGGAGCTATTGGGCCTTATAGAGTCCGTCACAGCGGCACGATTTTCCTCCGGGATGCTGTCGCAGAGCGCGTTGATTCAGGTGCAGATGGAGCGGGGCAAGGCCGACGAGCGAATACGTTCCTTGGAGGCGCGTCGGCCGGCGCAATCGGCGCTGATTCTTGCCTTGATTGGCGGCGGTGCGACCGACTCGCTCTTGCCGTGGCCGGAGCGGAATGCTGATCGACCGGAGTCTTTCTCCCTGGATGATTGGATGACTCGTATGCTGGCCCAAAATCCGACCTTGCAGCGGCTTCGTTTGCTCCAAGAAAGGGGGCGGGATGGGGTCCGCTTGGCGAGAAAGTCCTATTACCCGGACCTGACCCTGGGGTTCGAGGTGATTGACATTGATGGTGGCGACAATCCTGCGATGGCCTCGATCGGGTTGAACCTGCCGATTTGGCGTGGGCGTTTGGCGGCCGGTCAGCACGAAGCGAGCGAGAGGCTTAGGGGGGTGGAAGCGGAGCTTGCGGATCACGAGAATCGGCTATCGGCCGAGCTGGCAACGCTGTTTTTTCAGTACGAGGACGCCCAACGTAAGGTGGCGCTCTATCATGACTCGTTGATCCCGAAGGCACGGCAGGCGATTGAGGTAGGCCTCAAGGGGTTTGAGGGGGGACAGGTGCGGTTTGCGGATCTGCTGGATGCGGAGCGGACGCTTCTGGAATTCCTCCTCACCGAGGCGAGGGAAGAGGCCAATCGAGCCATCCGGGCGGCGGAAATCGAGGCAATCATTGGAGAATGAAATGAAGAAACGTGGGGCGACCGGCGGGTGGGTATGGGGCGGACGCGCCTTGTTCTTGGCGATGGGATGCGTGATTGGAATAGGCATCCAGCGGCTGTTTTTCTCCGCGCCCGGGGCTGGGGCCGCCGCTGAAGAGCCGGCGGGTGAAGAGACCATTTGGACCTGTTCGATGCATCCGCAGGTGCGGCTGCCGAATCCGGGGGATTGCCCGCAGTGCGGTATGGACCTGATCCCGCTGGAGCCGGGCGGATCGGGGCCGGAGGTGCGCGAGATCGTGATCAGCGCTTATGCCGCGAAGTTGATGGAGCTGGAGACGGCTCCCGTCGAGCGGCGTTTTGTGGAGGCCGAGGTTCGCATGGTTGGCAAGGTCGACTTTGACGAGACCCAGGTCTCCCACATTTCCGCGTGGGTAGGCGGTCGCCTGGATCGGCTCTTTGTGAACTACACAGGGATTCCGGTGAGGCAGGGCGATCCAATGGTGGAGATGTACAGTCCGGACCTCCTGACGGCGCAGGAGGAATTGATCCAGGCCAATGCCAGGCTGCAATCACTTGGTCAGAGTGAGTCGGAATTGCTGCGCAATACCGCGAATTCGACGGTCCGTGCGGCGCGGGAAAAGCTACGGCTGATGGGGTTGAGTGAAGCTCAGATCGAAGCGATCGAGGGGCAGGGGCATGCCGAGGACCGTGTCACCATTCATGCGCCGGGGCAGGGGGTCGTGATTGACAAGAAGGCCCAGGAGGGGATGTATGTTCAGACGGGGACGCGGATCTACACGATTGCGGATCTCTCCACCGTATGGGTTCAGCTCGACGCATACGAAAGCGACCTGCGGTGGATTCGGTACGGCGGGCAGGTCGAGTTCACGACCGAGTCGAATCCCGGCAAGGGCTTTTCGGGAATGATTTCGTTTATCGATCCGGTGATTGACCCGCAGAGGCGGACGGCACGGGTGCGGTTGCGGGTGGACAACGAGGAGCTGCTGCTGAAGCCGGGGATGTTTGTTCGCGCGACGGCCAGGGTGACCCTGGCCGAAGGCGGGCGGGTGATGAGCGATGATCTCAGCGGCAAGTGGATCAGTCCGATGCACCCGGAGATCGTCAAGGACGCACCTGGGCAGTGTGACGTATGCGGCATGCCGCTGGTGAGTGCGGACTCCCTGGGGTATATCGACGAGGCATCGGCCCGTGCACCCTTGGTAATCCCTGCGACGGCCGCATTGAAGACCGGCAAGCGGGCGGTCGTCTATGTTGAGCTCCCGGACCGCGACCAACCGACCTATGAGGGACGCGAAGTGCGGTTGGGCGCCCGTCTCGGGGATTACTACCTGGTTGAGGAAGGCTTGCAGGAGGGACTGCGGGTGGTGCGTCGGGGGGCATTTAAGCTGGATGCCGAGATGCAGATCCAGGCACGCCCGAGCATGATGAGCGCAGCGGAATCCGGCGCGGTCGGTGTCGGGGTGCCCGAAGTGCCGGAGGTTCTGCCGGGGCCGTTCGAGGTTGATGCAGGCTTTTCCGCTGATTTGGCTGAACTTTTGCACGCCTATTTCGCGGTTCAGGAATCGCTTGCGGCGGATAGCGCGGAGGGCGCACGCACTTCAACCGAGCGGTTTCTCGAGGCCCTGGATGGCGTGGATATGGCGCTATTGGATGGTGATGCGCATCTGGTATGGATGGAGCATGTAGGGGTCCTGCGCTCCGCGGCAGAGGCACTGGTCGAGGCTGGGACGGAGATCCAGCGGCAGCGCGAAGCGTTTCATGCCCTCTCCGGGCAGCTATTAAAGACCGTACGCGTCTTTCCGGCGGATGTTTCCGAGTCGATGTACCAGGCGACCTGTCCCATGGCATTCGACAATCTGGGCGCATCCTGGTTGCAGACCGGGACCCAAATCAACAACCCCTATTTCGGCGCGGCTATGTTGCGCTGCGGCTCGATCGACGCAGAGATCGGGTCCGAGCTGGAGGGCGGTGCCGATGAATAGCGCGGTCGATCCAAACACCACCCGGGAGCAGCGCGGTTGGATCGGCCGATGGATTCGGTTTTGTCTGACCAATCGGCTCGTCGTGGGGCTCATGACCCTGGCGATCATCACGACCGGCATCCTGGTTGCGCCGTTCGATTGGGAGCTGGGCGGCTCCCAGCGTCGCCCGATCCCTGTGGATGCCATTCCTGATATCGGCGAGAACCAGCAGATCGTTTTCACCGAATGGATGGGGCGCTCACCGCAGGATGTTGAGGACCAAATCACCTATCCACTGACGGTCCAGCTCCTGGGCATTCCGGGCGTCAAGACGGTCCGCAGCTTTTCTATGTTCGGGTTTTCAACGGTCTACGTGATCTTCGACGAGGGGATCGAGTTCTACTGGTCCCGATCGCGGGTACTCGAAAAGATCAACAGTCTACCTTCGGGGCTGCTGCCTGCATCGGTCCAGCCGACCCTGGGCCCGGATGCGACGGCACTGGGGCAGGTTTTCTGGTACACGTTGGAGGGGCTTGATCCGGATGGCGAGCCGACCGGTGGGTGGGACCAGGAGGAGCTTCGGACGGTCCAGGACTGGTATGTGCGCTATTGGCTCCTGTCGGCCGGGGGCGTGGCTGAGGTCGGATCGATCGGCGGTTATGTCCGGGAGTACCAGGTCGATGTGGATCCAGACGCGATGCGTGCGTATGGGGTGAGTGTCGATGAGGTCTATCGTGCTGTGCAGGCGGCCAATGTCGATGTAGGCGCACGGAGCATCGAGGTGAACCGGGTCGAGTATTTAATCCGTGGGGTCGGGTTCATCAAGAGCCTGGAGGACATTGAGAACAGCGTGGTCAAGGTGCGTGCGGAGCATGTGCCGGTACTGATCAAGCACGTCGCTGAGGTGAAACTTGGGCCGGCTTCCCGCCGTGGTGCGTTGGACAAGGGAGGTGCGCCGGCAGTGGGCGGAGTGGTCGTCGCACGCTATGGGGATAACCCGTTGCAGGTCATTTCCAACGTGAAGGAGCGGATTGAGCAGACCCGTGAATCGCTCCCCTCGAAGGTGGTGATCACGCATTCGCTCGCGTCTGAGCAAGTGGTGCGCGAATACGCCGCGGCCGCCGGGTTCGAGCCGTATCAGGGGACCGAATTGAATCAGATCGATTGGGTGGCGCATTTGCGCCAGACCCCGCGTGAGGAGTGGCCGGAGTGGGCGACGCTCAGTAAGGTGACGGTCGTGCCGTTCTATGATCGGACCGGGCTCATTTACGAGACGCTAGGGACCTTGAACGCGGCGATTTCGCAGGAGATTCTGATCACGATCATTGTCGTTCTGGTGATGGTGTTGCACCTGCGCAGCGGGTTGATCATCAGCTCGATGCTACCTATGGCGGTGCTCCTCTGCTTCATTGGGATGAAGCTGTTCGATGTCCAGGCCAACATCGTGGCGCTCTCAGGGATTGCGATCGCGATTGGGACGATCGTCGACGCGGGGATCGTGATTTGCGAAAACATCCTCAAGCATTTGGACGAGGCGCTTGCGGAGGAACCGCGTCTCGAGGTTGTGCATCGCGCGGCGTCGGAGGTTGGCGGCGCGGTCTTGACAGCGGTCTTGACTACGGTGGTGAGTTTTTTGCCGGTCTTTACCATGATCGGCGCGGAGGGGAAGTTGTTTCAGCCGTTGGCGATGACCAAGACCTTGGCTCTGATTGCATCTGTGGGGATCGCGCTGACGCTTCTGCCGCCGGCCGCACACATCCTCTTCTGCGGTCGCATCCGGGGCCGGCGTCTGAAGCAGGCGCTGGATTGCGGCCTGATCCTTCTGGGCGTTCTGACGGCTGTGATGTGGTCGGTCCTCGGCGGGCTGTTGCTGGTCGGGTTCGGGGGCTATCGGTTGTTGGAAGCTGCATTACCGGCCATGGTGCGGCGACTGTTCGCGATCGGGGTCTTCTGCTTCGTGCTGTTCGGGGTGGGCTACCTCTTGACGCTGGAGTGGAGTCCGCTCGGGCCGGACAAGGGATTGGTGCGCAATTTCATCTTTGTGGGTGGAGTGATTGGCGGACTGCTCGGGCTCTTTCGACTGTTCCAGTTTTTTTATCCTCGGCTGCTCGGCTGGTGTCTCGATCATAAATTGCTGTTCCTGAGTATTCCGAGCTTGCTGTTGGCACTCGGACTCCTGATTTGGCTTGGGTACGACCGGGTACTGGGCTGGCTGCCGGAGCCGGTTCGTGAGACACCCGCGGGGCGGCATCTGGCGGTACAATTCCCCGGGCTGGGCAAGGAATTCATGCCGGATTTGGATGAGGGCTCGTTCCTGTTTATGCCGACGACGATGACGCATGCCTCGATCGGGGAGGCGATCGACATTCTGGAGAAGCAGGATGCCGCATTCTCCTCGATTCCGGAGATCGAGTCGGTGGTGGGCAAGCTGGGCCGTGCGGAGACGCCGCTCGATCCGGCGCCGATTTCGATGATCGAGACGGTGATCAACTACAGGCCGGAGTACCGAACGGATCGGAACGGGCACCGGATCAATTACCGGTTCGAGAAGGGCGTCTTTGTTCGGGATGCGCATGGCGAGTTGATCGAAGACCCGCGTGGCCGACCCTATCGCCAGTGGCGGGAGCACATCCGGACACCGGATGATATCTGGCACGAGATCGTGGAGGCGGCCAAGATCCCGGGGACGACCTCGGCGCCGAAGCTTCAGCCGATCGCCGCTCGGATCGTCATGCTCCAGAGTGGGATGCGTGCCCCGATGGGGGTCAAGGTCCAGGGCCCGGATCTCGCGACGATTGAGGCGGTCGGACTCAAGATCGAGGAGCTGCTCAAGGAGGTCCCGAGCGTGGAGGCCTCCGCGGTGATTGCCGATCGTATCGTCGGGAAGCCGTATTTGGAGATTGTGCCGGACAGGACCGCACTGGCCCGATTCGGAGTGCCGATCCGGCGGTTCCAGGACGTGATCGAGATCGCCATCGGCGGGAAGGTGGTGACCAGTACGGTCGAGGGACGCGAGCGTTTTCCGGTGCGGGTGCGGTACAGCCGCGAGTTGCGCGATGATCTCGAGGCGCTGGAGAAGGTCTTGATCCCGGGCAACGACGGTGCGCAGATCCCGATCACGGAGGTCGCGGAAATCCGGTACGTGCGCGGTCCGCAGATGATCAAGAGCGAGGACACCTTCTTGATCGGCTATGTGGTCTTCGACAAGAAGGCTGGGCATGCCGAGGTCGACGTGGTGGAGGAATGCCGGCGGTACCTGCAGACGAAGATCGATTCAGGGGAGTTCAGCCTGCCCCGCGGAGTTAGCTACAGCTTCGCGGGCAACTACGAGAACCAAATGCGAGCCAGCAGCACGCTGGCGTTGGTATTGCCGGTGGCGCTGTTCATCATCTTTATGTTGATCTACCTCGAATTCCGATCGGTGTTGACGACCTCGCTGGTATTCACCGGTGTCTTTGTGGCCTGGTCGGGAGGTTTCCTGCTGATCTGGCTCTATGGCCAGCCGTGGTTCCTCGATTTTTCGCTGTTCGGACGTTCGATGCGGGAACTGTTTCAGATCCAGACCATCAATTTGAGTGTCGCGGTATGGGTCGGATTCCTGGCGCTTTTCGGGATTGCCACCGATGACGGGGTGGTGATGGGGACCTATTTGACGCAGCTGTTTCAGCAGCACCGGCCGACTTCAAAGGCGGAGGTGCGCGCGTTGGTGATCGAGGCGGGTACGCGACGTGTCCGCGCCTGCCTGATGACCACCGCAACGACCTTACTGGCCTTATTGCCGGTCCTGACCTCGACCGGTCGCGGGAGCGATATCATGGTTCCGATGGCAATTCCGGCCTTCGGCGGGATGCTGATCGAGGTGATCACCATGCTGGTCGTCCCGGTCCTCTTCAGCATGGGGAAGGAGCAATGGGGTGTAGCGAGGTAGGGCGCTCCCGTCTGAAAAGGCGCACTCCTTCAGGCCTCGCCTCCAACCACAGATTGCCGATCGGTCATATCATTGTCGAAATAGAAATCGACGGATGGGGAGGACTCGCGCAGAGGCGCAGAGGGGGAATGGGGAGGTCTGCTTGCGGGGGGTGAGGTGATTTCTGCAACGGGCCTGGTTGGTGGGAAACGGTATATCCAACTAATCTCCCCCTAAAGGCAGGGATTAGAGCATTGACCCTCCCCCCCAAGCCAGCTCGAAAACGGCGCCGCGCCTCTGCGCCTCTGCGCGAGAATCTCCGGATGGGAATGGAGAGGGCAGGT
>CALLYA010000296.1 GCA_937875495.1 uncultured Verrucomicrobiota bacterium | reverse complement strand
GTTTTCGACCAACCTATCGGGGTGGGTAGGTTCCATGCTCTGCAGCCTACTTTTGTGGGGTTATTTTCAGTGATACCGATTCAATTGACCAAGGCAGTTGTTGAAAACGGCACCGATGTAGGTCCCTTTTCCCCCTCCCAATACACCTCTGCGATCTCTGCGGGATACCTCCCCATCCGGATCCGAAGACCTTTTCGGATACCCTCTAGCCAGCGGCTGTCCGAAAAGGTAGCCGCTTTCCCAACCTGACCTCTCTATCCGGATTTGGAGAGCCTCCCGCAGAGAACGCGGTGGCGTTTTCGACCTGGCCATGGGGGTGGGTAGGGTCAGCCATGATCCCTACCCTTTTGGGAATTTTTATCAGATATCCCGTTTTCAGCCTGATAAGGCAGGTGCAGGGATCACAGCAACCCCCAAAAAACCTCCCCTTCCAGACCTTCGCGTCTTTCCTGTTTACCTTTCACCTTCCCTCCCCCCTTCCTTTCCTCGCCGGTGACCCTACGTGGTGCCCCCCCCCACAACAGCAGAGCGCCGTCGGATCAGATCCGACGGCGCTCACGCTGTCATGCGAATGTGAATCAGAGGCTCCAGGGCGCTCGCATTCGAGGCTTCAACAAGGCTTCGGCCTCGGGATCGTCCAGGATCATTTCGGTATCCGGATTGAACCGCAACTTCCGCCCCAATTTCATCGCGATCAAAGCCAAATGGCCCGGCGTAGCTGACCTATGAGCCACTTCAGCTGGAGTCAGGGTCGGCTTGCGACTCTTGATGCTGTCCAGGAATTCTCTGTGATGCCCCGGCGATTTGTAGAGATGGATCTCGTTCTCCCCAAGCTTTTCCTCGAGGAGCGAATGAGGTTCGGCATCGATCTTGCCCCGGTCCACATAGATCCAGCCATTCTCGCCAATCCACCTGGTGCCCGTTGGGATATCAGGCTGGTTCCCCGCCAGAATGATCTCGACGCCGGTCTTGTACTTGGCGACACAGCGGAACTTGAAAGCGGTGTTATAAATCCCCTCGGTCTGAGATTCCCCACTCCCCTCCACCGAGATCGGGCCCGTGGTGTCATACCCAAGCCCCCAGTGAGCAATGTCGTTGTGATGCCCAATCCAGTCCATTAAGGCACCGCCACCATATTCCAGGATCCAACGCCAGTGGAAGTGCACACGCTCCGGTTGATACGGCGCGACCGGTGCCGGACCAAGCCAGAAATTCCAATCCAAATGCTCCGGCGGAGTCTGAGGTTTCACCGCGACTTTCTGGTAGACCGTTCCGTCGACCGGTAAGCCGACTTCGACCGTATGGACCTTGCCGATCCGCCCGTTCAAGACCAGCTCCGATGCAAATCGGAAGTTGTCCTGTGCACGCTGCCAACTGCCTGTCTGCCAGATGCGATTGTTCTTGGCGACGGCATCACACATCGCACGGCCCTCGGCAAAACTGTGCGAGAGCGGTTTCTCACCGTAGATGTCCTTGCCGTTATTCGCAGCAAGGATCGCAGGAATGGAATGCCAGTGATCCGGGGTCGCCAGGGAGATGGCATCAATGTCCTTGCGGGTCACCAGTTCACGAAAATCGGTGTACCCTTTGCAGTCCTGATTGCCGTACTTCTCATTGACTGTATTGATCGCCGCCTGACGGTGATTGGCGTCGACGTCACATACCGCCACGACCTGCGCGTCCCCGTAGTGGAGAAACGAATTCATGTTGCCGGTGCCCATGCCTCCGACACCGACGCAGCCGATGACAATCCTTTCGCTCGGGGCGGGACGGCCATCCTGGCCCAAAGCCGATGCTGGAATCATCGAGGGAGCGACCACCGCTCCTGCCGTAATCCAGCCGGCACGCTGCAAAAATACCCTGCGTGAAACTTCTCGACCCTGTCTCGCTTCCATACCACGGCCTCCATGCCCTTTGTCGAAATTTAGCATTGCATCTCGTCGCTGGCGCACCCCCTCCTGAATCTGCCGGGGGCGCCACAAGGCAACAATCACCTGATGCGCACTACCATGAGGTCCGGAGGAGGATGAAATCAAGCCGGAAAAGCGGGGGCCACAGGACCCCACTCACAGGAACTCTGAGAGACAGGGAGCCACCTTGATCGCATCTTGTATCTTCTGGACATCGGCACCTTCCAGCCGGTCCAACATCGCCATCCATCGACTCCAAATCCCACCAGGCTCATGCGATCGCTCACGAAATAGGGCACGCAAGTTATTCGTGCGGAGTACCGCCTGCATGCGCAGGATTTCCGCCGTCAATCCAGCCGAAAAGGCCGCCACGGACTCCTTCAGGTCCGCATCCTTGACCCCCTCCGCCCGTGCCTGATGCAGGTGGTACTCAAGGCGTCTGAGACACTCCGGCAACAGATTGCAGATAGGACTCATCCAATCGGAGAAGGAGCCGGTCGTCTCCGAGAGAATGATCTGATTCGGGAGTCCGGTAACCGGGTCGAATAGGACGACCTCATCGCCGTCGTCAAAATAAATCTCTTGGTGGTCCGGATCGCTCCGCCCCAGGATCATGCTGAACGCGGCGGCATGGCCCAATAGCTCGGATAGGTTGATAATAAAACCGGGCCTCGAGAGACGGCCGGAGGGAATCTTGTCCGTGGCCAAACCCGCAATATATTCCCGATCAAAATAATAGAGTGGGATCTTGCCAAGCCCGGGGAGGTCTTCTTCCAATTGAATTTCAGCGAAATTCGCCATCGAGAGGCCGAGTGCCTTGGCGGCCTCGAGCCGATCGAAAATGTATTGGATATAGCCCTCGGTTTCTGAGATCGCCTGGCTCAGCTCTTTCCCACTCTTGAGCCGGTGCATGACGTCGTATTTAACCCGGCGCAATATGTGGATCAGTTCACTGCCGTCCTTCTTGTTGACGACAACCAGCATCACCTCGCGCTCCTGATCCCTTCGATTGCGCATCCCTTGCGCCGCCTCGACCCGGCCGATGTTGACCGACACGAAATCAGGATAGAGATCGATGAAAGTCCAGAGCAACTTCCGTACGCGAAGATCCATTTCCTCTTCCATGAAAACCCTGGTGCCTTCCTTACGCGCACCGGGCATCCATCGAACATTGAGGAAAAACTCCGGACTCAATCCCAGGGCCCACTCCTCCACGACACTCGGACTGATGTCGTACAATCGGCAAAACATGTTGGTACGCCACGCCTTATTCCCCGAACCGTCGGTGAGGAGATCGGGACCGGCCAACTCCCGGAACCGTTCGGTGAACTCACCAAGCTCTTGGGTGGCCTTTTCCAGGTCCTCGGACAACAACTCAAGCACATGCACCAATGGAGCCGAGCTCAAATGCTCACCTTCGTGCAGGAAAAAGCTCAACTCAAAGACCAACTGAGCGTTTCGCTGCGTGGTCAGCTTCACGATTTCCTGCAGTCGCGCCCGAGCCTCTACGGGATCCTCCCGCAACATCGGCAGGATTTTACTGAACTCTTCAAAGGTAAGAAACCGGCCCCCTGTGGGGGCGTTCTGATAGTAAACCGCACGTGTCCCGACCGTCACCATGCTGCTTTTGATGCATCGCGCGATCTCTTTGTCGGAATAGGGCGGCGGGCTGATGCGCCAGCTTTCGCCACGAAGACGAAGACGCTTGCGAACCGCCTCCTGATGCACGCCCGTGAACTGAATGTGGCTCTTGTCAAAAAGTCCCGTCTCCTGCAGCAGGCTGTCTGCGGCAAGGATCCGGTCCATGTTCTCCGGGTCCGATCGGATCAGGATAATGTGATCGCGAATGAGAAGTGCAACGGCATCCTCGAGCACCCGCTCCTCCTCGGCCTCAGAGAGTATCCCTCCGGAGCGGTTCTTCTGATACTCGACCATCTGCTGGACCTGGAGAAGATGGATCCCCCGGCCGCTGATCAAAACTCGATAGCTCGGGAACACTGTCGCAATGGGTGCCAAGTGCATCCCATTCTCATCAACCGCATCCAACGCCGGTCCGATAAATGTGATGCCCGTATCCGGTCGCTCCACCATATCACCCATGTCGCCTCCCCGAAACCATGCTCAAAAGCCTTCCCGACTCAAAGCTATCTGTTGCTCGAATGAGGTGCCCATTCTAAGCGATCTTACTTTGCCTGCCCAGGTCTTTATGTAGCACATCAGGACGAAAGTTCCAGGATCACACATACCACCATACAGTGCGAGGCTGCTCCCGTCGCCAGGCGCATCTGGACCGGACAATCTTGCATTTCCGGCGTGCAGAGGGATCGTGATGAAATCGAGCCCCTCCCAGTTCATTCAGTTCGCCGGCCGATTCGGCCTCCGAAAGGTTTCGAATTTGCAGCAGTCCCACCCAAAATCCGCACCCAATCCGAAGCTGGAGCCTCGTTCCCTGTCGGTGGGTTACCTCACCCGTTTCAGTCTGCCCCTGGCCTTGACGTTTCTGATGATGTCCGGCGCAGCCCCCCTGGTCAGCAACGGCATCACCTGGGCCCATGGCTCCGAAGGAGAGAGCCTTCATCTCTCCGCCTTCCTGATGACCTTTGCCCTGAGCGTCTTCTGCTACAGCCCCGTCTTTACCGCACGCAATGTCGCCAATCGCACCATCATCGACCGTCCCAGCCTATACGCCTTTGCCAGATTCTATCTGCTCTGGGGCACCATCGGCTCAGGTCTCATCCTCCTGCTCGCCCTCCACCGTCCAAGCACCAGCTTCGTCCTCGAAAAACTCCTCAGCGCGCCCCCACGCACCGTGGACCTGGTCCGCTCCGGCATGCTGGTCTTCACGCCCATCCCGATCCTCATCGCGCTCCGTGGCATGGGGCAGGGTTGCCATATCACCAATGGTCAGACCACGTACGTCGGGATCGGTACGCTGCTGCGGTTTACAACCATGGCCGTCTTCATATTCGGCTACGCCGTGCATCATTCCCTGTCCGGACCCGTGCTCGGAGGGCTGACCTATCTCTTCGGGATTTCCGCCGAGACCGTTTTCGTTCTGTTCACGTTGCGCGGTAAAACCCAGTGGACCCAACGCTACGCCATCACCCCGCCCCTCGCCATCACAGATTTCTTTCTGCTGGCCGGCCCGCTCCTGCTCGCCACCGTCCTGCAGCAGATTCTCAGTCCGATTCTGATCTACTTGATCAACATCTCCAATGCCCCCGCCGTAAACGGCGCAACCTTTAATCTGGTCCGCGATACGGTCTGGATCCTGGTCAGTATCATGATGACCATCCAGTCCTCTGTGATCAGTTTCGCAACCTCATGGGAGAATTTCCGGTTGATCCTGCGGTTCGCAATCGTCATGTGGCTGGCAATCACCGGCATCGCTATTGTTCTCGCATTCACGCCGTTGAAAGAAATGGTCTTTGTCGGCTGGTTGCAGGTTGATAACCAGGACATCCTCAAAATTACCTACCAATGCCTGCGATGGATGGTGTTCATCCCCATCGCAACCGTCATCTATCACTTCGTCGTCAGCCTGCACACCAGATCCGGACGAACGGGCTGGGTCACACTCGGGAATATCACTGGCCTGCTCGTCATCATCCTGATCCCACGCATGCTGGACCTTCAATTCGTGGACGGTGCTGTTCTCGCGATCATCGCCAACGCCGTGTTCATGCTATCCTCCGCCGCAATTCAGGGGATTGGTTTTCTCCGTGGCGGCTTCTCCGCGGCATTGACCCCCTTGGACGTCCGGTGGGGGAGACAGCCCCATTCCACCCCCCCCCGCAAAAGCGTCCTGAATCCAGAACCACAAAAACCCGCCTGAAAACGCGCGCCCCTGCCTTCAGGCGTCGCCTCCAGGCAATGGTTGGCGATCAGTCCGATTCATGGTCGAAATCGAAATCGAAATCGAAATCGGGGTCGGGGTCGAGATCGAGTAAATCGAGTAAATCGAGTAAATCGAGTAAATCGAGTAAATCGAGTAAATCGAGTGAATCGAGAGGAATTTCTGTTAAGGGAGCCGCTTGCCCAACCTTCGTGTCTTCGCGCCTTCCAAGCCCCCCTTCCTAGCCCAACAATCCCACCAGCAGCTCACGCACCACCTTCGGGTTCGCCTTCCCACCCGAGGCCTGCATCACCTGCCCGATCAGAAAGCCCAACGCCTTCCCCTGGCCCGACCGGAAATCCGCGACCGCACCCGGCTGAGCAGCCACGACCTCGGCTACCACACGCTCCAGTTCCGCACGATCCGAGATCTGTGCATACCCGCGCGCCGCCACGATCTCCGCCGCACCCGCGGCAGATTCGAACATCTCACCCAACACCTCGCGCGCCGTGTTCGCGTTGATCGAGTCCTTCGCCAACAACTGCAGCAGCTCCGCAAAGCGCAAGGGCGTCACCGGCGTCTCTCCCAGCTCCTGCTGCCGCTCCTTGACCGCCGGCAACAGCTGCGTCGTCAGCCAGTGCAGCCCCGGCTTGGCCGCCACCCCAGCCCCCATCAGTGCCTCGAAATAGCCGGCGACCTCCGGATCCGTACTCAGCATCCCCGCCTCGTCCGCCGATAAGCCGTGCTCCCGAGTCAAACGCTCCGCACGCACCGCCGGCATTTCCGGCAGCCGCGCACGGATCCCCTCGATCCATTCAGGACTCAACTCGATCACCGGTACCGAGGGATCCGGCACACACGGACCCTCAAACTTGCCGCGCATCGATACCGTCACCCGCTTGTCCGGATCCCATAGCCGTGTGTGCAATACCACCGCTTCGTCAGCACCCACCGCCGCCGACTGGCGCTCAATCTCGTACGCGATCGCATCGCCCACGTGCCGGATGGAGTTCATGTTCTTGACCTCCACCTTCGTGTTCATCTGGTCCGTGCCCTTCGGCCGGATCGAAATGTTGGCGTCCACACGCATCGTCCCGGTTTCCATGCTGCACTCCGACGCGCCCACATACCGCACCTGCGTCCGCAGCACCTTCAGAAACTCCATCGCCTGATGGGCCGACCTGAAATCCGGCTCCGTCACAATCTCCACCAGGGGCGCCCCGGCACGGTTGAAGTCGACGAGGCTGACCGGTAGACGGCCGTCCATTTCGTGCACCAGCTTCGCGACGTCTTCCTCCATATGGATATGGTGAATCCGGAACCGCCTTGGCTCACCATCCTCGTCCAAGATCTCAATCCCACCCCCACGCGAGAGCGGAAGGTGCGCCTGCGATAGCTGAAAACCCTTCGGGAGGTCCGGATAGTAGTAGACCTTCTGGTCGAATGCACTCCTCGGCTGCAGCTCAGCACCCAGCCCAAGACAGAGGAGCGCCGCCTTCTCCAATGCCTGCTCACTCAATCGCGGGGCCGCACCAGGAAACCACAGACAGGTAGGACATGTATTGGCGTTCGCCTCGTCCCCAGGGTTGTTCGGGCAGTCACAGAACAATTTGGTCGCGCAATTGAGCTCAATATGGATTTCCAATCCGATGACAGGTTCAAATTCCATGGCTACCGATCCCCCTTGCGCCGATCCAAAACCATTTCGCCCAATGCCAACAACCGCGCATCGCTCAAACGCGGACCCATCAGCTGTATCCCGCCAACAGCTCCGGCCGACCCCGGAAGAGGTAACGCCAAGACAGGCTGCCCGGTCACATTGGCCCACAGCGTCTCCGCAAACGCGGCATAGACCGCCTCGAGCGCAGACTTCTCCTCCGCCCCGCCACGAGGCGGACAAGGTAACACCAGATAGTCGGCCTCCTGCATCAGCCGTTGCGTCTGTCCCAGCAGACGTGCCCGAATCCTACACGCATCCTCATAAGCCGCGTAGTTCTCGAATTGGAAATAGGCGCCTTGAAACAGATAGCTCTTCACCAGCGTCCCGAACATCGCTCCACGCGACCCCAAGTACATCTCGTTCCAGTTCTTCGCCCCCGGCGCACGCGGCCCGTAGCGGACCGAATCGTACCGGCCCGTGGAAGAAGCGGCTTCGACCGATCCGACGATCTTGTGCACCAGCGAAAAGAGCGGGTAGTCCGGAAGCGACACCTCACTGACCGCACAACCTGCCGCCCGCAATTCCTCGATTCCTTGCTGGAATCCGGTCAGTTGCTCAGGCGTCAGCCCGCTGCAGGCCTCTCGGATGACCCCAACCCGCGTTCCGGCAGGAACCGTCCATTCTTCATCGAAACCGGGAACCGGTTCCTCCGGCATCGAGAAATCCCGCTCGTCCGCGCCCGCTACGCAACCGAGAACCGTACGGATCGATCGCGGCTGCCGCGCTAACAGTCCCACCGCCTCCATCGAGGGGATCAGACCGATCACGCCGTACCTGGAAACCAGCCCGTAACTCGGCTTGAATCCACAGGCGCCCACCCGCACGGCCGCCACGCGGCTCTCCCCCATGAGGTCTAAAACAAGCTCCACATCCGCGTGCTTCGTTTCCACGACGCGCCCGGCCGAGCTACCCGTCAGTCCCAAGCCGAACTCGCTCATGCCGGTCATCCCGCAGATCCGAATCCCCGCGGAGCGCAGCCGCTGCACAACCGTCGCGTCATCCAGCGCCGTGAACCGCATCCGTCGGCCAGCCGGCTGTCGATAGATTCGGCTGAATCGCGACCGTCAGTCCGTTTGAACCTGCCTCCGAGGCCAGACCCTTCTCTGGGTTGGTGTAGATCAATTCTATTTCCATGAAAATGGGTCCTCTTTATTCCAGGATGTTGGCGACCTTGAAGTAATTCCCCTTCACCGCAGGCGCGTTCTTCAACAGCTGCCCCGTCTCAGCATGCTTCGAGCGGTTCGCCTCGGTCCCCGGACGGGTCCTGTGTGCAACCGGAACCACCGTCCTGATCGGCGCCTCCTGCCCGGCCGCAGCCTGGGCCGCCTGGGCAAGAGCCTCCGCCTGCGTCCATATCGATTCCATCACCGGCCGCTCCTCCACCGCAATCCCCAGCCGCGAAACCCACGAGAGCCGGTCGATCCGATCCGCCTGCTCCGCTTGCCCCGGAAGGACCTCTTTTCCGCCCAGGTTCAAGAGCCCCAGCTCCACCAACTGCTCACGCTGCACCATCGCCGGCGCGCCGGTCAGCGGACACGCCGCGCTCCGGTTCTTCGGAAACGCAATCACCTCGCGGATCGAAGGGGTCTGCAGGATCATCGAGACAATGCGGTCCATCCCCAAGGCCAGCCCGCCATGCGGCGGCGGACCGTAGTCAAATGCGCGCAGGAAAAACCCGAACTTGCGCGCCGTCTCCTCCTCGGACAAACCCAAGGCCATGAAGATCTTGCGCTGCAACTCACGATTGCTGATACGTATGCTGCCCCCGCCCAGCTCCTCGCCGTTCATCACCAGGTCGTACGCCCGCGACCGCAGCTCCAACAGCTCCTCGATGTTGCGCGGATCGAAGTCCACACGGTCCGGCGCCGTGAACGGGTGATGACTCGACGTCACCCCGCCCTCCTCCGTCGGCTCAAACAGCGGAAACTCCGTGATCCATACCGGACAGAACCGGTCATGCGGGATCAGCCCCAAACGCTCGGCCAAGTGCAGACGCAGGTGACCCAAGGCAGTCGTCACCACGCGGTACGACGGATCCGCCACCATGATCAATACATCGCCGTCCTCCACCCCGAACCGCTCACCGAGTTCAGCGAGTTCTCCCTCGCTGAAGTATTGGACGATATTGGATTCCAACGCCCCACCCTCAGCCCGCATCCAGGTCATCCCCTTCGCGCCGAACGCCGGCGCGATCTCCTTCGCGTACTGGTTCTGCAAAACGTTCTTGCTCAGCTTCTCCGATTGCCCCTTCAGATTGATCCCCTTGATGCAGCCGCCACGCGCAAGCACCTGCCGGAAAATCGAATAGCCGGTCTGCGCAAACACCTCCGTCACATCCACAAACCGAAGACCAAACCGTAGGTCCGGACGGTCCGAACCCATCGTGTCCATCGCCTCCGCATGCGCCATCCGCGGGAACGGCCGCGGCAGCTCAATCCCCCCGATCGCAAACATCTGAACCGTCAGCTCCTCGATCAGCACATACAGAAACTCCTCGTCGATAAACGAAGCCTCCAGGTCGAGCTGAGTGAACTCCGGCTGGCGATTGGGTCTGAGATCCTCGTCCCTGAAACAGCGCGCCAACTGGAAATAGCGCTCCATGCCGCCACACATCAACAGCTGCTTGAACAATTGCGGTGACTGCGGCAACGCGTAAAAGTTCTGCGGATGCACCCGGCTCGGGACCAAATAATCACGCGCACCCTCAGGCGTGCTCATCGTCAATACCGGCGTCTCAATCTCCAGGAATCCACGAGCATCAAGGAAGTTGCGTACCAATTGAAAGATCTTGTGCCGCGCCGTCAGATGATCGCGCATCGCCGTCCGTCGCAAATCCAAATAGCGGTACTGCAACCGCAGATCCTCCGCGACATGCTCCGAACCAGCAGCCACGCCACCCGCCACCATCGCCTTGTCCGATACCGCAAAAGGCAGAGGATCAGACTCTGACAACAGACTCAGCTCCGTGACCTCTACCTCGATCTCACCCGTCTCGATATTCGGGTTCTCCGTCCCCGCCAGCCTGCGCTTCACCCGGCCGGTGACCGCAATGCAATACTCCGATCGCAACGCGCTCGCACGCTCAAACTCCGGACCACTCAGCTGCTCGGGACTGAACACCACCTGGATCATGCCGCTGCGATCGCGCAGATGAACAAAGAGCAGCCCGCCGTGATCCCTGAACGCATCCACCCAGCCGGCCAACAAGACCTCGCGACCCACATCATCTGGGGTTAATCGCCCTCCATACTCACGCTGGGAGAAACGCATGTGCTCAATCCTTTCCTTCCGTCCTATTCCTTATTAATAGGTGCTCAAGCTCCATCCCCATCTTCCCCGAGCTCGCCCCGTCCATCTTCGATGATCGACGCCCTCCATAGCAAATAGCCCGTCCAAGGAAACGCTTTTTCAACAGGTCCGGCCTGAAGACAGAGGTCGGGGAAAAGGGTGCGAAGACGCCAAAGGCCTGAGGCACCCTGATTGAGCAGTGCTGATTGTGGCTAGAGGTCGTCCGAAAAGGTCTCCGGATCCGGATGGGGAGGTATCCCGCAGA
>CALLYA010000295.1 GCA_937875495.1 uncultured Verrucomicrobiota bacterium | reverse complement strand
GAAGCCGTGCTGCGGACCTCCGACCTCGCCTGATGCCCTCCAGGGGCATCAGGCTCAACATCTGGCCTCAAGGGCCAGATGTTGATAGAGAAGATCGTCCTTGAAGCCGAGCCCACGGTAGTACGCCCGCGTGCCGATCGCGGAAACAACCGCCAAATCGGCATAGCCCGCCTCCACAGCGATCGCCGCCGCCTCCTCCACCAGCCGACGGCCATACCCACGATGCTGGCGTTTTCCACCGTCCCGCTCGCCAAAGCCCGCCAAGGCACCATAGACGTGCACCTCACGGATCATCGCACTCCCGGCGATCTCCTCCAGAAAAACCGGGGCCGACGGTAGCGAAAGCCGTAAAAACCCAATCAATCGATCCGTCCCATCCACAAACTGCAAGAACAGTTCCCGCCCGATCGCCGTCTCATAACTCACCCGCTCCAGACGAACCGCTTCCGGATCGACCTCAGAACCACGCACCTCCCGCGCCCGGATGTCACGGCTTCGCGTACCACGCCGCTCCAGCGCGCGCTCCACCTCCTCACGCAGGTTCGTCAGCTTGTTGCCCTCCACAATGTCCGTCCCCGGGATGTCCCGAATGATCCGGGTCAGCCTGCAGTAAGGCGGAGTCCGCTCCATGCAGTCGGCCAGCAGCTCCACCAACTCGGCACTCGAATAGGGCCGCCATTCCCCACGCCGATAGTGCCCCATCAGCTCCGCGCTCTCGATCAGGCTGCAAGGATAGATCTTCAGCTCGTCCGGCCGGATCGCCGGATCCTCAAACAGCCGGACATAATCCTCCACATCCGCGGCCGGCGAAGAGCCGTACAGGTTCGGCATCCAGTGGGCATGAATCTTAAACCCCGCCTGCCGGATCAATGCGAACGCACGCCGCGTCGCATCCACGTTATGCCCGCGCTTGTTGAGAAGCAGTACCTCGTCCGACATGCTCTGTACCCCGATCTGCACCTTGGTCGCCCCGAGCCTGCGCAAACGGGTGACTTCCGCCTCGTCAATGTGGTCCGGGCGCGTCTCCAAAACGAGTCCGACACATCGGGCCAACGCACCTTCGTTGGCCCGATGCGCCTCCTCTAACTGCGCCCAATCCGCACTCTCCTCCCGGTGCGTCGTGCGCCCCCCGAGCTGAGACCTTAAATAGGCGGTCACCACCTCGTTGTAAGTCCGCGCCGGATCCCCCGATTCAAGGTCGCTGTAAGCCGGTAACTCCATCCAGCCGCCCGCCGCCGGATCGCCGATCTCGGGGTGAAACGTGTTCATCGCGTCGAAGCAGCGCTTGATAAACCAGATCTGATACGCCTCTGGATAGAACGACCAAGTCCCGCCCAACACGATCAGTTCCACCTTGTCCACCGAGTGCCCGATCGTGTGCATCGCACGCAGCCGGTTGAGCGTCTGCAGATACGGATCAAACCGGTACTGCCCCGCCCGCTGTGCCCCCGGCTCGTTCGCCAAATAACTCTTCGGCATGCGCACGTCGTTCGGGCAGAAGATACATTGACCCGGACACGGAAACGGCTTGGTCAAGACCGTGACCGGGGCGACACCGCTAAGGGTCCGTATCGGCTTCATGCGGACCAAACTCAGAAACAGCGACTCCTTGTCGGTCCAGCCGTAGGCCCCCGCAAAGCGACGAAAACCCTGAACGAGCTGCGCCTTCGAGAAGAAGCCTCCGTCGCGCCTCGGGTGGGCACGCACGATCGACAGCAGCTCCGGCCGCGGCGCCTCCAGCCGCGAGACAATGTCCTCCAGCAACGGCACCAGCTCCGCCCGATGCTCATCCGCCGAAAAATCGAAGATCGCCTTGCCCAATGCCATTCTCCCATTCCATGATGATCTTTGATCAGCCCATGATGCATCCCTCGCCCATGAACGACGCAACCGCCAACCGCCTCAATCAGGTCAATCTCGAATTCTACCGCAGTTTCGCTCCTTCCTTCAGCGAAACCCGCCATCATGCATGGTCCGGTTGGATGCGCCTGAAACCGGAGCTTCCCCATACCCATCCCCTCACAGTCCTGGACGCCGGCTGCGGAAACGGACGTTTCCTGGAATTCCTCTACACGGTACTCCCCGGCATGCCCATTGCCTTCACAGGCCTGGACGCCTGCGAGGAGCTTCTTGCCACCGCTCGTGAGCGCTGCGCTGCACTGCCGTCGGCACATTGGGAGACGGTCGACCTCTTCCAGCACAACGGCCTGGCAGGCTGGGCACCGCAAAGGCAATTCAGCCTGGTCACCGCTTTCGGCCTCTTTCACCACATACCCGGCGCCGCACGAAGAGCCGGTTTCCTCTCTCACCTGTTCGATCGCGTACGTCCCGGAGGACTCCTGGTCATCACCCTCTGGCGCTTTCAACAGCTGCCGCGATTCCAGTCGCGAATCGTGCCCTGGGAACAGTTCAATTCACAGGCACACCCACCCATCGATCTCAATCAACTGGAGCGGAACGACTTCATCCTCGGTTGGCAGGGGGCTCCCAATGCCTTCCGCTATTGCCATAGCTTCGACGACCAGGAACGGGACACGCTCCTGCACGCCTCCGGACTCACCCCATGCCTGACCTTCCGCGCCGACGGTAAATCAGACGACCTCAACGAATACATGCTCTTCCGCAAGTGCTGATTCCACTTCGCTGCCTTCCGTGGTCAATGCGAACCCAACTCCGCTTCGAGGCGCTGCAATCCGCCCGCGGCACGGCTCGCCTCCAGGGCGTCTCCAGCGTTTGCATGGCTCGATGAGTAGCGCGTGCTTTCCGTGTCCCGCTTCAACTCCGCCGCCAGAATCTTGGCCTGACCCAATGCGCGAACCGCCTCGTCGGTCGCTCCGGCACGCGCCTTCATAAAGCCGCGGCTCAGTGCCTCATAGAATCGAACGGTCCTGTCGCCATACTCGTACATGCGCCGATCCTCCTCGATCCGCGCCATGATTCGCTCCGGCAACTCGAGTCCGCGGGTCTGATCCAACAATGACCTGCACCGATCCGACCACTCCAGAATCTCCAACAAATCCGGACCGTCCCCGCGCGGGTTTTCCGTGGGTGCATAGGCCATGTGCGGACCGCTGAAAAGCGTCGCATCACCCCTGTTCAGGCGCGGAGCATGCAGATACTTCAACTCGTTGATGTTGCACATCATCCTCTCGAGTCCCTCGTAAAAGGGGCGCATGATCCCCGCCGCCTCCCCGTATCGCCCGGTAAAATAATCCCGCCAAAGCGCCTCGCACGAGACTGCGGGCGCCCAGAGCTGCCGGGCAAACTGCCAATTGGTCAACGACTTGTTTCCCCAATTGCGAGTCGTGCAATGCATGTAGTGGAAATGCCTCGCCCCGATCTCGAAGTAAAAGGGTATGTCCCGTTCCATCGTGTGCATAAAGACCGCCGGCAGGTTCTTGTACCCGGAGACATTGTAGTACTCCCCAATGCAAAGCTGACCCCGATAGAAGCGGTCCGGCTTCGCAGCCCAGCCGACCAGGTGGTTCAGGTAGCGCCGGTTGCGCTCACAGCCGGGATCCTCAAAGGGATGCACATAACAACGGTTGATCGGGAAAAAGGTCGCGATGCACATCTCATAGTCGAAATCCTCCGGCAGCGGACGACTCGGCGGCTCAACCACATCCGCGTATGCCAGGAAGAGAAGACGGATCGGGCGGTTGATCCGCCCCGCCCTCCGCGCCTGCTCGATCGCCTTGCCGTAGTGGTGAACCAACAGCAGATTCCGATCCGTGGCACTGCCCAATGCAACGCAATCCGGACACTCACACCACTGGCCCACGTCCAACGCCCAGGCGTTCATGATCCCCGCGTCCTTATACCGCCCATCCACCAGATCCTGCACCGCGTTGCGGGTCCATTCCGCCATCGCATCCATGTTCGAGGTACAGAAATTGTCGCCGAAGTCCTCCTTAATATTGCTGCTGCGCTTACCGTTGCGCAGACCGTACCACTCCGGATGCACCTCGAAGTAAGAGAGCCGGCCGTCCCCATTCTCATCCCGCACAGGTTCCGGTCCCGGAGCATACGGATCCGCAGGGCGTTCCTTCTGATCCATGTGAGACGGGTGGGCGTATGGATACTCCAGGTCCGGGCCGAGGTAGTAATGCGTCAAGACATGCCCACCCCCAACCAGCATGATGCCCAGCTTGTGCAACAACGCCTTCGGCTCCTGCTCCACACACCAGTAGTTGAGCCGGTTACGTGCCATCCACAAAAGGAACTCAGGATCCCCACGGTTCTCCCATGCGTGAAACCCGCGGGTGAATGTGGCAGGCCGTTCCTCTGCCTGGACCTCCGGCAGGCGCGTCCACTCGACCCGCGGGACCTCCTCATGCACCCCGCCCGGCGCAAACCAACGCACCCCCAGCCGGTGGAGCAGGTCGTAGGCCGCATACAGACAGCCTACACGCCCACTCGAGGTCAGGACCGTGATACGCCGGTCCGGCAGGTCCAACGTGAAGATCTTGTAGCCCTCAGGCCCCAAGGCCGAAATCGATCCCACCGTGTGCCCAGCCGCCTCGAGCAGCCGGTCGAGTAGACGGTGATGGCCAGGCTGACCCAAAATCAGCCAATCCCCATCCGGGAGCGCGTCGTCCCCCATGAGCTCAAAATCCCCGCTTCGCCCGGTCAGTCGACGTAAATAGTTCTGCAATTCCTGCCCGGCAAACGCTTCCGTACACGCCCGGTCGTCCTCCGGGTTCGCATCGTACCAGCCGACATTCTCCTCGTCGCTTGCCGCCTCCGCAGGCGACCCATACGGCCCGGGCGCAACCAGAATCGTCGTCGCAGCCAACAGCGTCGCCCGCGAAATGAACATCAGGAACAAGAGCGGAATAAGCACCCGGTGGAATGCCTGGAATATCATGAGGTGTTTCCTCCGTATGGGACCTTCGGCCAAGTAGATCGTGGAAAGCCAAACCGTCTCGGTCTGGTGCGACCATGGAATTGAACCATGAATGGCTGCCTGTTGTCCACACTTCCACCCTTGGTGCAGGCTGTCCGAAAAGGCGTGCTCCTTCATGCGTCGCCTCCAGGCAATGGTTGCCGATCCGTCAGATCATTGTCGAAATCGAAATCGGTATCGGAATCGATCCCGTTCTGTTTTGCACCTGGCCCTC
>CALLYA010000294.1 GCA_937875495.1 uncultured Verrucomicrobiota bacterium | reverse complement strand
GCGGGGGCCTCAGCCCCACGCGCCGCGGCATGCGAAGTCATGCCGCGAGATGGTGGTGTGGCAGCGGGCTAGCGGGCGTTGGGCTTGCAGATGAGCGGAAGGTGGACATTGTGGATGGAGTGATGCACGGTGGATTTCCTGCGAAATGGTGGAAAAAGTTCGGGATGGGCAGCCGCGAGTAACTCGCGCGACACTCCGGGCTGACCTCCGACCTCTGACCTCGCGCGGGCCTTACAGGGCCCGGCGCCGCGGCACGCAGTTTCGTGCCGCGCAATACTGAAAGGGTGGGGCAATGGGAGCGATGCTCGAGGAGCTGGACTATCGGCGGACCGAGATGGGGGAGTTGATATTGCGGCGGCGGCGTTCGCCCTCGGTACCGGACGATTGGGTTTATGAGGTGAAGTTGGACGATGAGATGTTGATGTCCAGTACGGTGAATGCCAGTGAGTGTGCGCTGGCTGAGTTGGGTGTGAAGGCCGGGGGTGAGCATCCGAGTGATGTGCTGGTGGGCGGGCTCGGGCTCGGCTACACCGCGGTGACGGCGCTCGGGTTTCCACAGGTGCGGCGATTGGATGTGGTGGAGTATATGGAACCGGTGATCGGCTGGCACCGCGATCGGTTGGTGCCGATGGCGGCGCGTCTCATGGATGACCCTCGGTGTACGCTGATTCAGGATGATTTTTTTGAGTTCATCAAGCGGTCGTCTGCGAACCGAACCGGACCGTATGACGTGGTCCTATTGGACATCGATCACTCGCCCGAGTCGTGGTTGCACGAGCGGCATGCACAGTTTTACACGGAGTCCGGGCTGAAGCCATTGGTGGACTGTCTGGTGCCCAACGGGGTGTTTGCTCTGTGGTCCGCCGATGTACCGGGGGCTGATTTCCTGCGACAGCTGAAGCAGGTGTTTGACGTTGTAGAGCCGCATACGATCCGCTTCTTCAATCCGCATATCGACGAGATGGACACCAACTGGATCGTGGTTTGTACTCTGAATTCTGGCCTCTGACCTCTATTCCCAGGGGGGGGATTGAGTATGTGTCGTGGAATACTGTTTGGGCTGGTTTGGATGTTGTTCACGGCGTCGGGCATGGCGCGATCCGGGGGCTTGCCGATGGCGCAGGATCAGCGTGAGCCGCCGCGGTCTATGCCGTTGGGAGTGCGGGCTTCGGATGCTGAGCACGGTTTGGCGGGGGCGGGGCCGATGGTGCGGATGGCCTATCTGATTCCGCCGGGGCGGGTGGCGCAACCGCGGGCGGTGGAGACCTTGCGGTATGCGGTGGTGGCCTGGCAGAGTTGGTACCGTGAACAGATGTTGCAGCACGGATTGGGGCCGCGCACTTTCGTTTACGAGACGGAGGCGGACGGCGTGACGCCGAGGGTGCATGTGGTTGGAGTGGCCCAATCGGATGCGTATCTGCGTGGGGACATATGGGGCCGGGTTTCGGATGCAGCTTCCGGTGCGGGCATCACGGTCTGGGCGGCGGGTGAGGTCTGGCTCTTGGTCCCGGAGATTCACGTTCAGAACAGTGACGGCTCGATCGATGGTGGTGTTGCCTTGGGCGGCAGCTGGGGCTCGGGCACGGACGGCGGCGTGGCGATGATCGGGAGCAACGCCCTGGCGGTGATGCGGCCGGAGTTTCTGCGGGACGACCGTGCCTATGGCGGCATGGTCATTGAGGAGCTGGGCGAGTATCCGTTGGTTGACTCGGTATCGTTCGCTTGGTTCGAGGGGACGACCTTGAGCGAACTGCACTCGACCTATCTGGGTGCGGCGCTGCATGAGTTGTCGCACGGGTTCGGCTTGCCGCATGACATGCGCAATGATGCCAATTTCAGGGGGAACCTGATGGGGAACGGGCTGCGCGGGATTCGCGGGAGCTTCCTGCCGGGTGCTTATGCGCAGCATTTCACCCGGTTGTCGCGTGGAAACGCGCTGGCGGTTCACACGAGCCGCTATTTCAATAGGGAGTCCGCCGAATCGGCCAAGCCCCAGTTGGTGACGCGTGTGGCGGAGGCTGGAATAGGGACGGGTAACCGCCTCGAGATCCCGGTTGTCTGCTCCGATATCGCAGGTTTGGGCTCGCTGCACTTAGGGTTCAAGGGCGAGCGTGTGGAGTGCTTGTTGCTGACGGGCAATGTATACAATGGCGTCGTTTCCACGGCATTTTATGAGCCCGGGGTCAGTGGGGATTACTCTTTGCAGTTGTATGACGCCTCCGGAAACCGTACCGACCGCGAGTTCACTCTGATCGGACCCCAAACAAGCAACCGTCCACCGCGGGCGGTCCTGAAGGCTAGCCCACAGGTAGCGACCTGGGGGACCGTGGTTCGATTGGACCCTCGGGAGACGTCCGATCCCGACGATTCGTTGTCCGCCTTGCGGTTTGAGTATGACTACGACGGCGACGGCATCTACGACACGGAGCCATTGACCTCGTTGTTGCACTCGTTCCGGCCGGAGCGGCCGGGCTGTTATCTCATTGGGATACGTGTGACCGATGGCCGTGGGGGCGAGGGCTTTTCGGTTCCGGTCCCCGTGTTGGTCCATGCGCCGGAGTTGCGGGTGGAGACGGAGGACACGGGGCGCAGCCTTTGGTGGGAGGCCCGCCTGGGTTTCGGCTATCGGCTTCAGCATGCGGGTGAATGGGCGCAATGGGTGGATGCGACTGCGGAACCGGTCATGGGGACTGGGCTGGCGGAGATGTGGATGCTGGATACTTCGGGGCCTTGGTTGGCTCCCGGACGTGGCTTCTTCCGTGTGACCGCCGGCCTGGCGGAGTAGGGCGGAAGCCTTTGGTTCCGGCCATGCGGCCGGAAGCCTGATGCCTGGAGGCATCAGGCGAGGTCGGAGGTCCGCTGTGGGTGGAGGATTGGCGATGGGCTAGCGGACGTTGGACCCGATGATGGTGGACAGAGTGGACAGAGTGGACAGAGTGGACGGTGTGGACGGTGGCTCGGGGGATTTTCTGGAAAGTTGTTTCAAGAGGTTTGTGCGGGACAACCCCAAGCAAATCGCGCGAAGCGCTCTGGGCTGACCTCCGACCTCCGACCTCTGACCCTCGCGCGGGGGCAAGCCCCCTGCGCCGCGGCATGCGAGGTCATGCCGCGTAGAAAACAGGAGATGTCGATATGAAGAGCAAGCGATGGAGTGTGGGGATGATCCTGGCAGGAATGGCCTTGATCGGATCGATGGCGGTTGCGGAGCCGGTTTTCCCGGTCAAGCGTGGCACCAACATCTCGCATTGGTTATCACAGAGCTCACGTAGGGGGGCGGAGCGTGCCCAGTTCTTTACGGAGAAGGACGTCCAATTCCTGGCCGGTGTCGGGTTCGATCATCTACGGATCCCGATTGACGAGGAGCAGATGTGGGACGAGGCCGGGGCGATGGAGCCGGAGGCGTTCGCGCTGTTGAATTCCGCTTTGGACTGGTGCGAGACGCACGGCCTGCGGGCGATTGTGGACCTGCACATCCTGCGCTCGCATCATTTCAACGATGAAAAGCGGCCACTATGGACCGAGCCGGCTGCCCAGGAGCGCTTTTTTCAGTGCTGGCGGGATTTGTCCTCGCAGCTTTCCAAGCGGTCGGTGGATCGGGTCGCTTACGAACTGATGAACGAGCCGGTGGCGGACGATCCGAACGACTGGAATCGTCTGGTTGCCAAGGCGGTTGGTGAGATCCGGAAACTGGAGCCGAAGCGGGTCTTGGTGATCGGCTCGAACCGTTGGCAGTCGACCGATACGTTTGACCAGCTGCGTGTGCCGGCTGGGGACCCGAATATCATGTTGAGTTTTCATATGTACGAGCCGTTTGCGCTGACCCACCACCAGGCGTCCTGGACGGGGATTCGGGACTACAAGGGGCCGGTCCACTATCCAGGGATCACGGTACGCGCGGAGGATCTGGAGGGGTTGCCTGAGGCGGTGGGGCGTGCGATGCGGTCGCACGTTCGGCATGTCGATCAGGAATGGATTGCGCAACGTTTGGAGAAGCCGTTACAGGTGGCGAAATCACTGGGCTTGCAGTTGTATTGTGGGGAGTGGGGTTGTTACAACAAGGCCCCGGAGGCGGATCGTCTACGCTGGTACAGGGATGTCCGTGCGCTTTTCGAGGAGCATGGGATTGGCTGGACGACCTGGGATTACAAAGGCGGCTTCGCCGTGGTGGACGGTCAGGGCCGACCCTATCAGGCGTTGATCGACACATTATTAGATTGACGGTATTTCGGTTGTCGGTGCTTTGTAAGTGTCCTTGGGGGGCTTGGTTGTTGTGCTCCATTGTGTGGAGGTCTACGTTGACAATCGCCCCCAATGGCCTTTCCTTGGGTAGATGAACCCCCACGGGCAATTCGCCCCTCGCCGCACGCTGTGGCGAGGCGCACCGAAACCGAATGATGAAGCTTGGAATCCACAGAGTCGTTTATGTGGCCGTTTGGCTGCAATCCCTGGCCGTCGGTCTCAAGGCCGCGACGGTCGAGGGCGGGGAGGGGTATCGGTTTCAGCCGGGCGAGCGTCTGGCCTATGATTTCACGCTTGAGCTTGGTTTGAAGGATAGGACCGAGACCTATTCGGGTGTGGTGGAGGCGCAGGTTGGGGCGTCCGACGCGGAGCGGATGGAGCTGCAGTTTTCGTTAGGTGGTTGGGAGTATGCGAGCAAGCCACGGTTTGGTGTTTCGCGTGGATCCCGATCGGCTTCGGGCTCTGGGCGGGTAGCGGTTCAATCTCAGGTGGTCTCGATCGATTTCCAGGGTGAGATGGTCGACCAGGCTGGTGCGGGTGCGTTTCCGGCGGGGATGGGTCCTTTAGCCATATGGATCATCAAACCTCTGCCGCCGGATGGCCTGGTGGGAAGTGCCTCTTGGGAGCGGCGGATGACGTTGGATTGGGTTATTCCCGAGGGGGTGTCCGTGGAGGGGCTTGCGGCGCAATGGGCAGGTCAGGCAATGCAAGGCGAGTTGCAGGCGGACTACTCCATACTGGGGCGGACGGACCGCACCGTTTCGATCGGTGAGGAGTTGGATGTGGCGATTTCGGCCCCGGCTGGTGAGACGGCGACGTTGCGGATCACGGGTTCGGGTGTTTGGATTTTCAATCTTCGGGCTGGGCGTCCGGAATTCTTCAAGGGCGATTACAGGCTCATTCCGTCGGGCGATACAAATGGGGCGGGCGGGTATCCCGCGGACTTCCGAATCACCTTCCAGGAGGAGGGGAATCCGGCGGTGCCTGGGACGGAACCGTCGGCGGGCAATATTGCTCGGGTCTCCGGGCATGAGATTGGTTCGGGCCCCCATGATGTTGATGAGCGCGCCCGGATCCTGTCCGGGTTATCCTCGAGCGTGCCGGCCGAGGTGCACTCCGCCCTTGAACTTCTTAATACGACATTGCCGAGCGGTGCTGACGATGAAGTCGCTTTGGGATTGGCATTTCTACTGTCGGACCCGGATCGATTCACGCGTCTGGCGGCGGCCAAGGCGTTGGGTACTTGGGGCACGTCCGATTCTGTACCGGTCTTGTTGGACGCCTTACAGGACGACTTCTTCCTGGTTGAAATGGAAGTGATGCGGGCGCTTGGCCGGCTGGGCGATGAACGCGCCGTGGCGCCGATCCTGGACCGACTTGAATCGGAGGAGAAGCGGCCGGTTGCGAGTGCTGCGCTGAAGGAACTGGCCGGCATCGCGGAGCCGGCGTTGATCGAGCGGCTGGACAGTCTGGACTGGTCGCTGCGGTTGGAGATTGTCCGGATCCTGACCAAGATCGGGTCGGAGGATGCGCTGCCGAAATTGGATTCGCTGGCTCTAGACGACCGCAATGGATTGGTCCGTCAGGCTGCGACCGAGGCGGTGACCGCGATTCGTGAGCGTTGACCTCTATCTTCCTCCTCCACCCTTCCCGTGGATCTTGAATCCGCAGATGTGGAAAGAACGGAATCGAAATCGGGGTCGGTATCGAAATCGAAATCGGTATCGAAATCGGTATCGAAATCGAACGGAAGCGTTTTTCGGCCGGGAATTTTCGAACGCCCCCGCAGCCGCCCGAGCGCTTGATGGTTCGAGGTCGTCCGAAAAGGTAGTCGCTTTCCCAACCTGACCTCTCCATCCGGATTTGGAGAGCCTCCCGCTGAGGGCGCAGAGGACGCGGTGGCGTTTTCGACCCGGCCAGGGGTTGGGTTGGGTCAATGCTCTAATCCCCTAACTTTTTGGGATTTTTTATTAGATATACCGTTTTCAGCAGACCAAGGCAGTTGCAGGGATCACAGCAACCCTCAAGAGAACCTCTCCTTCCGGACCTTCGCGTCTTCGTGTCTTTCCTGTTTACCTTTCACCTTCCCTTCCCACTCCCTACTTATTCTGCGGGACATTTGGCGTTGGTGTCTCTATAAGACTGGTAGATCCGTTTCGTTTTTGGATTAGCAGACTCAATCAGAGGTGAAAGTGACGATGAGAAGGTTTTTCTGGGTAGGAATATGGCTGATGGCCATGATGCCGATGGCGCATGCATTGACGCCGGTAGGACTGAAGTGTGAGTATCGGGAGAACCCGGTGGGTGTGGATGTTGCGCAGCCGCGTTTGACGTGGGTGTATCCATTGGACGCCTCGACGCCGCGCGGCTGGATGCAGAGTGCGTATCAGATCCGAGTGGCGACGAGCTTAGCGCGCCTGACCTCGGACAGGGCTGATTTGTGGGACACCGGAAAGGTGGCAGGGAGTCAGACTCGCCTGATCACGTATGCCGGAGAGCCGCTGAAGCCGGAGCAGCAGTGCTTTTGGCAGGTCCGGACCTGGGATGCCGAGGGTGTCGCGGGAGAGTGGAGTGCGCCGGCACACTGGACGATGGGACTGATGGAGCAGGCTGGTTGGAAGGCGCCTTGGATGGGGCCGGACCCGGTGATGACGCGGGAGCTCCTGCCTGCGGCATACATGCGCAAGGAATTCAGCGTACGTGCCGGCTTGAAGCGTGCGCTGGTGCATGCCACGGCAGCCGGCCTATATGAGTTGCATCTCAATGGTGCCAAGGTGAGTGAGGACTGTCTCGCGCCGGGCTGGACCGAGTATGAGAAGCGGATGTTTTACCGCACGTACGACGTGACCGATTTGATCCGTGCGGGTGCGAAGAACGCGGTCGGCGCGATCCTCGGCGATGGTTGGTATGGGTTGCACCATCAGGGGCGTGGCATCACGCGCCTGCGCATGCAGATGTCGTTGGAGTACGCGGATGGCTCGCGGGAATTGGTCATGAGCGACGGTTCATGGACGTACACGCGCAATGGCCCGGTCCGTTCGTCGGACATCTATCAGGGCGAGGCGTATGACGCGCGTTTGGAACTCCGCGGTTGGGCAACGGTCGGATATGACGATGGGGACTGGGCGCCTGTTGCGGCGGGTCCGCTCTTCGGCGAGACATGGGTGGACGTCACCGATCGCCTGCGTGCCGCGATCGAGGCGGGAGCGGAGACGTTTGCGGTCAGCAGGGAGGACCTGGGCGAGCCGGTGCGTGGCCGGGACCTGCATCTTGAAGTGAACTATGTGGTCGGGGGTGAGACGCATCGGATGGCGGTGCCGGAGGGACGTTCGGTGATCCTCAGCAGGACGGGCGAGCGCCCCCAACCGAGTATCGAGCTGATCAAGGCCGAGTATGGGGCGCAGGACACCTGGGTGGATGTGACGGAGAAGGTGCGGCCGGCTTTGAGGAACGGGCGGCTGGAGGTGGCAGCGACCAACGCCGCGTTTGGGGATCCGATCTACAATGTGGTCAAGCGGCTGCGTGTCTTCTACAAGATGAACGGTGAGGACGGTCGTGCGGAGGTGACGGAGAACCAGACCCTCACGATTGATCCGAACGCCTACTTGATGCAGGTGCAGGGTGCGCAGATCGAGGAAGCTCGGTTTGGCATTGATATTCAGGACCCGATCGCAGGTGCGGTGTTTGAGGCGCATCCGGGCAATCCGGTCAAGGAGATGATTGAGATTCCGACCCAGACCGTTTCCGAACCGCAGCCTGACGTGTATGTCTTGGACCTGGGGCAAAACTTTACCGGCTGGTTCCGTTTCCGCGCCTCAAGTGAGCGGGGCCGAACGGTCCGTCTCCGGTTTGCGGAGATGTTGAACGACGACGGCACGATATACACAGCGAACCTACGCGGTGCGAAGTGCACCGATTATTACACCTTTGCGGGGAGCGCCGAGGAGGTCTGGACTCCGCAATTCACGTTCCATGGTTATCGTTACGTCGAGCTCACCGGCATGATGGAGCCGCCCACGCCGGAGACGATCACGGGGATCGCCCTTTACTCGGAGAGTCCGGACACCAGCACGTTCGAGTGTTCGGTTCCGCTCGTGAATCAGCTCTATCGCAACACGGTTTGGGGTCAGCGCTCCAACTTTCTGGAGATTCCGACCGACTGCCCGCAGCGCGACGAGCGCATGGGCTGGAGTGGCGACGCACAGGTCTTCATTCGCACCGCGGCGTACAACATGGATGTCGGCCCGTTCTTTACGGCCTGGATGAAGACGTTTAACGACAGCCAGAGCTCGGACGGCGCTTATCCGAACGTATCGCCGAAGGGCTGGGGTGTTTCGCCGGCCTGGGGCGATGCCGGGGTGATCTGTCCCTTTATGTTCTACTGGGCCTATGGGGACACCAAGCTCATTCGCGAGCATTACGACGGCATGTGTGCATGGATCGATTACTTGAAGACGCGGAGCACGGATCTGATTCGGCCTGCGGAAGGGTTCGGCGACTGGTTGAACGTGGACGCCCCGATGCCGAAGGAAGTGATTTCGACGGCGTACTTCGCCTGGAGCACGCAGCTGTTGAGCGAGCTGGCGGAGATCATTGGCAAACCGGAAGATGCGGAGCGGTATCGAGCCTTGGCAGCGGAGATCAAGTCCGCGTTTGCCCGTGAGTTCATTTCCGAGGATGGCCGGATTCACGGCGACACTCAGACCTGCTATCTGATGGCGTTGTCGTTCGGGCTGGTTCCGAGCGGATTGCAGGAAGCGGCTGCCGATCGGCTGGTGGAGTTGATCGAGGAACGGGATTACCACCTTTCGACCGGATTTTTGGGCGTGAACCTGCTGCTGCCGACGCTGACGGACATCGGCCGACTGGATCTGGCGTACCGTCTGCTCCAGAACACGACGTATCCTTCGTGGGGTTATTCGATCGTGAACGGCGCGACAACGATTTGGGAGCGATGGAACAGCTATACGAAGGAGCACGGCTTCGGCGATGCGGGCATGAATTCCTTCAACCACTATGCGTACGGATCGTGTGGAGAGTGGATGTTTGGGACGATGGCCGGAATTGCGCCGGACCTTCCAGGCTACGAGCGCATTCGGATCGCACCGAGGCCGCATCCGGACATGGAATATGTCGCGGCGACGCACGATTCGATCCGCGGGCGGATTGCCACGAGGTGGGAACTAGCTGACGGCAAGCTGACGCTGGATGTGACGATCCCGCCGAATACCACTGCGAATGTCCAAATTCCGTGTGCGGATCCGGAGTCATTGAAGGAGGGCGGCCGCCCGGTGATCGGCTCGGAAGAGCTGTCCGGATGCCGGTTCTCCGGCCTGGAGAATGGGACGGCGCTGGTCCAGATCGGTTCTGGGACGTACCGGTTTACGAGCCAGATGGATTAATTGGCTCAGGCTGAGCGGAAGCTAGAGTCGGTCCGAAAAGCCCATTGGGGCATAGCTGAAGGCACTGCGGCTCCGGATGGGGAGAACTCGCGCAGAGGGGGAATGGGGAGGTTTGCGTGCGGGGTAGAGGTGATTCCTGCAAATGACTTGGTTGGAAACGGTAAATCTAATGAATCTCCCCCAAAGGCAGGGATTAGAGCATTGACCCTCCCCCGCCAAGCCAGCTCGAA
>CALLYA010000293.1 GCA_937875495.1 uncultured Verrucomicrobiota bacterium | reverse complement strand
TTTTTTTTGATAAATTACATATAGCCAACAAGGGCAGGCCTTTCCAGTTTTTTTTTGCCAAAAATTCTTTCCCTAACACGCTTTTTTCAGGGTTAGGCTGCCGCAGCCTATCGTGCGGAAAACGGACCAAAAGGCGTGTTCAAGCACCTGAAATCCGTCACCCTCGGCAGCTGACCGTCCATGACTATACGACCGCGGCCTATCATGGGAAAATGAAATGTTAGCCGGCTTCGACAGGTCATTGGTTGCCAAAATCCGCTTGACGAACCGCTAATGGGCGGTTCATACGTAAAATCGGTGTGGCTACCATCAGCAAAAGCCACCGCAGGTTATACAGACGTTAGGCGTGCCGGGGGATAGAGTGAACGACCAGAGATTGATCCAGGAGTTCATCCGAGTTGAAGAGCAACTGCGGGAGATTCGGATCTACGTCCGGATGATCCGGTGGAGCGGCCCATGCACCCCGATCTCCGAGTGGGTGATCGCCAAGACCTGCCCATTGGGTACCTCGAGCGTGGTGATCGAAGAGGACATCATGAAGTTGCTCGTAGATCAGAGGTTCTTCGGTGTATGTGAAGAGTGCCACGATCGCAAGCCTTCGGGCCGGATGCATGGAACCACGCTGTGCCAGTCTTGCGCGTCGCAGAATCACGGAGTCGTCTACTGATGGAGACGCCTAACAAGCCGTTGCAGCCGGCCAGCTTCGAGGGCGGCTGAACGCCAGGACGTTCGAAAGGAGAAATGAATGAAGACAATCGTATTGCTGGCGGTTCTGGCTTGTCTGCTATGCGGATGCACAAAGGACTATCACAAGGTCAAAAAGGCAGATCTGTCGCAAGCCTTTATCGTGAATTCATCTCCGACATTTCAGGGATACTGGTATCAAGGCAGCGATGCTTCATACCACTACTTCACCAGCAAATGGAAGTATGGCGCGGATAAGCGATTCAAGATCAATAAGACTGACCTTGCGGTATCGAGGGCGGCAACCTTCGGACAACAAGACTCTCAGGTCTTTCTCTTTGAACCAGAGGGCGTCGAATGCGAGCCATTTGCGAAGATCGGCGAAATGACAATCTATACGCAGAAGAAATAGCTTCGAACCAGCAGGTTCAGGCGACGATTGACAGCGCGCCTGACCTGCGCCGTTCTGTCCACAAAGATGAAGAAGAAGGAAAACACACCCACCGGGGCGCCATCCTCATTATTGCTGGCGTGATCGCAAGCATTGTCGATGGCGTGGTGTACTATTCATATGTCCGGTCGCATGGTGTCGGATTCTTCAGTGTCGTGCCGCTCAGTGTACTTTGGTCGTATGTTCGGACATTCCCAGGCAATATCCTGACAGCCCTCTGGCTTGCGCCATGGGCGTTCGGATTCATCTGGCTTGAACTCAAAGGAAGAAGGAGCTGACAGAACATCAACCTGGACCTTATCCCAAAATGCGCGCATTTTGGGAAAGGTCAGGTCAGCGTTCGCCACAAGGAGAGATGATGAGAATCAGACAAATCATGATTGCAGTCGCGCTCGCCTGCTGCACCCTTCCGGCCCTCGCCACCACCGAAGGTGACCTACAGGACATCTGGATCAACGCATTTCCTACGAACCATCCGGACGACATGGTCGGCCCCGTGACCTGGGTCTCGGTCACCTTCTCAACCAACCGAACCGTGAGCTGGACATGGGATCGTAACGGGAAGACCGAATCGCACAGCGGGCGCTATTCTCTTCAACCTGAACCCGACGACAAAGGCGAGTTCAAGAAAAGCACGACCGTTGTAATTGTACCGACCACGCTCGCCGTCAGGCGACCGCTGGTTTTGAAAGATGTGGAAGTCGATCTGGACAACCGATTCTTTGTCAAATGGACTGTTCTGAAATGCAAGGACATCGGTGGCAACCGCATGGTGTTCTTGCGAGAGAAGAACCACAAGGAGTGGCGAACAAAGCCCTGAACCGTACCTCAGAAAGCCGCGCAATGCGCGTCTTCCAGAGTCCGGTTGGGGCACACGTTCTGCCACAGAATTGACTGAGCGAGAAGCCGTATGAGATTCGTCCTGCTTGTGTTCTTTGCGATTTGCGGATTGGCGGTGTGTTCATGTCGCGAAATTCCCGCGTCGGATGCGTTGCAGATTCCGCACCCTGACGATGCTTCAAAGCAGGTGGAGTACTTTATCGAGAAACCTGATGGCAATGGACCGTGGCCAACCATCATTTTTCTTCATGGACATCAGCAATCGCCACGACGGGGAGGTCAAGACTTTGTCGATTGGGGAGTTCTTAAGCAGTTTGCCAATCGAGGCTTTCTTTCCGTTGCAATTTCGCAGCCCGGCTATGGGAACTCCACTGGTCCGTCCGACTACTGCGGCGAGTTTTCCCAGCTTTCCGTGACCGCCGTCATTGAGAAGTTGCGGTCAGACGGACAATCAACACCTGATAAGCTCATCCTTGTGGGCATAAGCCGCGGTGCATTGACCGCCGGCCTTGTCGCTTCTCATGACCCGTCCGTGGCCGGTATGGTGCTGATATCGGGCGTTTGCGATTTGCCAGCATACGCGGCCGATACAAATCCCAGTTCCGCAAAACAGTCGATCATAGCGTCAATGAATGTTGAAACTGGTGGGACTGTCGACGCACTGAATGCACGTTCGGTTTTGCGATTCGCGAGTGCGATAAAAGGGAAATCGCTGATCCTCAACGGGGAACAGGACGATCGAACCGACCCTGACCAAGCGCAACGCTTGGCCGACGCTATAAACTCTAAGGGCGGGAACGCGCGAGCGATCATTTACCCCGACGTTGGGCATAAGATTCCGGTCGACCTACGAAACAAAGATATTGATCCGTTCATTGACGAATTACTGAAGCCGATCGCTCCGCAATAAAAAGGCAGAACAAGGCGGTCAGCCCGAGGGCGGATCGGGCGAATTTTGAAGTCAAAGCTTCTTGCCCGCCGCCGGGTTACCTTTTTCATTCGAAAGAGAAGAGAAAGGAAGCTATCGTGCTCGCATTAGTGGCTGGAGTTAGCCTGTTGGAACTTATTATCATGCTCGTCATGGGGGCGATCCTTATCGTTCCCTTCTGGAGGATCTTCTCGAAGGCAGGTTTCTCCGGAGCGCTTTCCTTGCTTATGCTCATTCCTCTGGTGAGCCTCATCATGATCTTCGTTCTTGCGTTTGCATCTTGGCCCGCGTTGAAACAAGGGCCGGAAAACTGAGGGTTTCGAACC
>CALLYA010000292.1 GCA_937875495.1 uncultured Verrucomicrobiota bacterium | reverse complement strand
CGAGACAACCCATACTTCAGCCGGGTTACGTTCAGATGGGAAAAAACTTGCGCCTCTGTGTTCTCTGTGACCTCTGTGGCAGGACTTTTCTCATCAGGGGCTGTCCGAAAAGGTCAATGGCGGAGCAAGCTCGCGGTCGGGGTTGCTCTCGCGATCGAAGGGCCGCGGGATGGGATTCGGCCACGAGAAACGGGCAGCTCAACCGCAATGTTGCGGTGCTGACAAAACTTGCCAGGGCGGATTGATCGGTGCCATACAGAACAGGAATACCGATCCCGAATTCGATCCCAACCCCGATTCAGACAATGATCTGACTGATAGGCAACCGTTGCCTGGACGCGACGTCTGAAGGAGCGTGCGTTTTCGGACGCGCTTAAGCCGGAAGAACATCATGGAAATCTTCGAAGGGAGCTGGTCCAAGATGGAAGCAGTTCGTTGCCGCCTCTGCGGAAGGCCCGTTCGTACGAATCATATCGATCCTGAGGACGCAGCGGACACGCACTGGATGTGTTATCACTTTGCGTACGAGCATGATGTGGATCCGGATCAGCCATGTTCCGACGTGACCTGTCCTCTCCGGCAGAACGAGATCTTCCGCGCATGCCTTCGGCAGCTCGGTCAGGACCCGGAACAATTGCTACTTTCCTTCCTGGACGAGACCTACCGCAGGGGCACATCGGACCGCACTCAGCGTCCTCACTGATCCGAAGCTGGCATTTTTACTGGTGTGCCCGCGCCCAGATCAGATTCTTCAGGTCCTCGATGAATCGCTCCCCGAAATACCTGGAGACGGTCTCGCGGAAATCGTCCCAGTGCCAGGCCAAAAGGATGGTCTCTTCTTCGGGAATCACGGTCGCTCGCCGCTTGAAGGTGTAGAAGAGCGGATCGCTCCTATCCCGGTTCATCCGTTGGACCGCGACGCCCTCGCCCAGGAATTTCCCGGGTCCCAGGTCATTGGTCGGGATGCATTCGCCCTCTTCCTCGATCCTGAACTGGTCGCCTTTGAGGATGATATAGATAATTCCATCGGCGAACTCATCCTCCTCGAAGATCGCCTCCCCGGGACCGAATCGGAACTTGGTCCCCTTGCAGATGAGGGCAACGGCGCAGTCCTCCGCCGCGGCATGCCGATTGAAGGTCTTGGTGACCAGGATTTGTTTGATCTGATTGAATTCTTGTTTGTTCCACATGGTCACGCTTGATCCTTGGTGGTTGATGGGGTGCTCGGGAATCGATTCGAGCAGGTGAAGTTCGTCGAAATCGGCGCATTCCTCAAACTGGTTGGTAGCTTGAGGTCGTCCGAAAAGGTTTCCGGATCCGGATGGGGAGGTATCCCGCAGAGATCGCAGAGGGCGCAGAGGTGTATTGGGATGGGGAAAAGGGACTTACATTGGAGCCGTATTCAACAACTGCCTTGGTCTACTGAATCGGTATCACTGAAAATAACCCCCAAAAAGCAGGCTGCAGAGCATGGAACCTACCCACTCCGATAGGTTGGTCGAAAACGTCACCG
>CALLYA010000291.1 GCA_937875495.1 uncultured Verrucomicrobiota bacterium | reverse complement strand
TTAACTCGATTAACTCGATTAACTCGATTAACTCGATTAACTCGATTAACTCGATCCCCTCCTGGTGACCTGACCGGGGCGGTGGTCCTACAGTCCCAAGCGCTGCTGGCGCATATAGAACTCGTGCAGTTCCTGGTCGTGTTCCGAGAGGAAATTGATCGTCTGGATGTCGGCCGGTGGCAAAAACTGGATCTTCCGGTTGGGCGGTCCCTCCAATTCCTTCATCAACCCCTCCGAGAGGAATATGCCGATCTCACGATCGACAATGCGCGGGGTCCGCCCGATCGCCGTCGCGATCGCATCGATGTCCGCCACCGCACCCACATTATCGATGTAACAGCAGAGCAGTAGCTTGCGAACAGGACCCAACATCAGCTGCCGCAGCTCCTTGGCACGAAAAACCATCCCCAGTTGGATCCGCTCCACCGAGGCGCGCTCCACCAATACCGAGACGAATGCACTGCTCTTTTCATCCCTCGGAATCACATGAAACCGCGGCAGCAGCGGATCGTACTCGCCCAAGGCAAATCCTTCGAGGACATCGCCGTCCTTGAACTCGACCGTGATCTCGTGCCCCTCCGGAATGAACTCGGTCTCCCGTGAAGCATGCTCCGAATCGGTCGAGGTCTTCAGCAGATAGACCGCTTTGATCTTCGCGAAGGGGATAAATTCCTGGGTCTCTTCAACTCCCTTCTGAACCTGCGATAAGGGCACAATGAAAAACCCGCCCTTGTCCGGCCGAATCGAGTAGGTGGAGCCCTGCTTGATCGCACCATCCTGAAAATGAACCTCAACCCGATAGGCGGCCCCCTTCAAGAGAGTGGTCGACTCCACTGTCGTCTCTTCCCCCTCCGCCACCTCGTCATCCTGCTCATGCAGCAAAGGAGCGCGGACAGGCACCGGTCCGACGAACTTTTCATAACAGCTCGCGCAGTAGATCAACGGATCCTGTGTCGTGATCGCACACTCCTCGCAGAGGAACGCGCCACACTTGCAACAGTATCCCACCGCCTCCTGATCGGCGTGAACTTCACATCGGAATCCTGCGCCTTTCATGATTGCCTCCAAGCTCTTCCCTTCGGTGTGATCTCCCAGAGCCCATTGTTCGATAGAACCACCGTGACTGTCAAAGGGAAAAGCAAATAAGGAAATGGGGGGCACTCGCTGGCGGGGATGTGGACGTTTTTAACAGGAAGGATCCCCGCCGAGCCACGGGCTCCATCGATACCGATACCGATACCGATACCGATTCCGATTCCGATACCGACCCCGATTTCGATTTCGTCGATTTCGTCGATTTCGTCGATTTCGTCGATTTCGTCGATCCAGCCCCCGACCCCGACCCCGATTTTCTCTTTTTCCTATCTACGGATCCATTCCCGGAGGGGTGGATACTCGCTGGCGGGTAGTGGATAGTCAGGAACGGGTTTGGACCATCAACTCCACCACGAACCGCGCAGGAGAAGGCAACACAGATGGACAGAGATCAACACAGCTCCGGCGGGTGGAGCGGAGAACCGGATTCGAGTCAGCCCACGCCCGACCGGCCCAGCGCCCCGTCCCACGCGCTCGGGATCGAAGGCGGCGGCACACGCTCTACAGCGGTCCTCTGGGCCATCGACCGCGGCAGTGTCATCGACCGCATGAACGGACCCGCACTCAATCTCAGCCACACACCCGATGATCAGCTCCGCACGATCCTCGCCGCCTTCCAATCGCGCTGGGCGGATACGCCCCCGCATATCGTCGGCATCTGCGTCGCCGGCGCACGCACGGACCCCGATCGCGCGCGCCTCGAGCGCGCCGCGGCCGCACTCTGGCCCGAGGCCGCCGTCGCCGTGCAACACGACATGATCAGCGCCTTGATGGCCGGAACCGGTCGCGCACGCGGGTTGGTCGTCATCAGTGGGACCGGTAGCAACGTCTTCGCCGTCGACGATACCGGCCGCGAACAACGCGCCGGCGGCTGGGGCCGCTTCCTCGGCGATGTCGGCTCCGGCTACTGGATCGCGCTCGAGGGGATCAAGGCATTCCTGCGCCACCTCGATTTCGGTGGCGCGCCTTCGCCCCTCGGCGCAGAGCTCCTGCGCGCCGCCCTGCTCAATGTGCCGGATGACTTCATCGGCTGGATGGAATCGGTCGAGAAAGACCGTGTCGCCGCACTCGCACCGGCCGTGATCCAGGCCGCCGAGGCCGGGGACCCGGATGCCCTGCGCGTGGTCGAACAGGGAATGCACGAGCTCGCCCAGCGCGCGCACTACCTGCTCGATTCCATGGATTGGTCGAGCGGACCCGTCGACGTGGTGCCTTGGGGCGGACTCCTGCGCGGCAGCGCCCTTGCCCGGCGGCTGCTCGAAGCCGAATTGCACGAACACCCACGCTTCGGCCGGTTCGCCCTCGAAACCACCGAAGGCGCCATCGGCGCCGCGCTCTTTGGGATCCGCCAAACCGCCCCGACCGCCCTCCCGTCGATCCAAACGCCGCCGCCCTCCGTCACCCCCCCGAAATCCACACTCGACGCCGAAGACGAGGATCTCGCGCAGGCACTGACCGAACAGCTCAATCCACGCACGACCGCCATCGACCGCGCCACCATCGAGGAGGCGCTCGAGCTGATGCTGGCCGAGGACGCGCTCATCGTCCCCGCCGTCGCCGCCGAACGCGAGCATGTCGCGGCCGGCGTGCGCCTTGTAACAGCCTCCTTCCGGGCCGGCGGACGACTCATCTACGTCGGCGCGGGGACGAGCGGCCGACTCGGCATCGTCGACGCCTCCGAATGCCCGCCCACCTTCAGTGTGGACCACTCCATGGTCCAGGGCATCATCGCCGGCGGCGTACAGGCCCTCTGGCGCGCGCAGGAAGGTGCGGAAGACAACCCCAATGCCGGCGCGCTGGCCATGCGCCACCGCCTCGTCGGCCCCAACGATACCGTCTGCGGGATCGCCGCCTCCGGCCGCACACCCTTCGTCTGGGGCGCACTGCGCGAGGCACGCGCAGCCGGCGCCTCGACCATCATGGTCACCTGCAACCCGAGGATTCGCGCCAAGCTCGAGTTGCTCGCCGATTGCGTGATCTGTCCAGAAACCGGACCCGAACTGATCACCGGCTCCACCCGGCTCAAGGCCGGAACCGCCACCAAACTCGTGCTCAATCAGCTGACCACCCTGGCCATGATCCAGATCGGTAAGGTGTACGGCAACCTGATGGTCGATCTGACGCCCGCCTGCTTCAAACTGGACGACCGCTCCCTTCGGATCCTGATGCGCGCCACCGGAAGATCGCGTCAGGCTGCCGCCGAATTGCTCGCCCACGCCGGCGGCCACCTCAAACGCGCACTGGTCATGGGACTTCTCGACCTCACCCCGGAAGCGGCCAATGCCCGCCTCGCCGCAGCCGGCGGGGTCATAGCCAAGACCCTCGAGGAGTAAACCTCCCCATCCGGAACCGGAAGGCCTCGCGCAGAGGCGCAGAGACGCGGTGGCGTTTTCGCCCCCGCGACGGGGGTGGGTTGATCAATGCTCCAATCCCCTATCCATTTGGTTTTTTTTTCAGCTAGAGGTCATCCGAAAAGGCGAGTTCCTCCAGGCAATGGTTGTCGATCAGTCCGATCTAGCTTCGCCATGGACCTTTTCGGACGGCCTCTAGCTCGGCCCAGAAACGTACACGTACACAGCGAAGCGGTACACGTACACGTACACGAGGATGCGGCGTGTACGTGTACGGGTACGAGGGGTTGCCGATCCGTCAGATCATTGTCTGAATCGGGGCCGGAATCGGAATCGGAATCGATTCCTGTCCTGGTTGGCTCCTGGCCCTCATGGAC
>CALLYA010000290.1 GCA_937875495.1 uncultured Verrucomicrobiota bacterium | reverse complement strand
CCCCCGCCGCAATGGCGGCTTCGCCATAGTGCGAGATCCAAATCCCGGTCTCCAACACATCCCCGGAAACCGCGATCCGCGACTCCGGCGATGTGGTGAGCAGAAGCGCGCTCGGACCGTTGAACCTGCGGAAAAACTCGGGGGTCGAGCCGTTGCGTTTGACCCCCCAAAAGGGATCGAACAGTCCCTGCGCACTGTAGGTGTTCCCCTGCTGAACCACCACATCCACGATCGTCCAGTAGTCGTACCCGTCACAGGCAGGATCGAGCCTGGCGGACTCGAGGCCCCGCTTCTGATAGACACTCTGGAGCGCGTGCGCGGCATCCTGACACGCATCCCCCCATCGCCGGTTCAACCCCGCCGCCGCCAATCGCTCATCCCGCTCGGCAAGCGTCACCGGCGGCATCCACCCCCCGGTGAATCGATCCTCGTTGCGCGGGTCCTGCTTCACCGAGAGATTCAAATACTCATGCGCCACAAACGGTGCGTCACATTCAAAACTGCCCGGCGCCCACACGTTGATCGGACCGTTTCGAAAGTCTGAGTTCTCCGCGGTGTTGAGCTCCCCATCCTGGTGCAACATCAGACGGTCGGGATCCAGGCGCTTGGCCAGCTTGTAAATCTCCCGGTCCAGTGGTTTGCCGAGCAGACCCTCGTTGCCCGTGCAGTAGGTTGTGAAAGAGACATACCGCCGGTAGTGCGCATACAGCTCCCGCAAATCCCGCATCGGATCAAAGGTGAATGCCTCCGTCGGATAGTCGCCGTAATACGGCAGCTCCGGTTGGATCATGATCCCAACCTCATCCGCCGCCTCGAAATACTCGGGCAATTCACAGTGCGTGTGCAGACGGACATAGTTGAACCCGGCCGCACGCGCGATCATCAGATGCTCCCGATGCTCCTCCAACGAGACCGGCGACGAGATCGTCAGCGGATAGACGTAATCATCCCCAAAGCCGCGGATGAACAACGGCTTGCCATTGAGGAAAAATCGATCGCCACGGACCTCCACCTTGCGGACCCCAAACCGCTCCGCCCAATCGTGGATCGGTTGATCGCCATCACATAGGGTCAGGTGCGCCACATAGAGATTCGGCGACTCCGGCGACCAAGGCATAAATGGGACAAGCGGTGCTCGGAGCACGACCTCCGCTGCGCGAGCACCCGCACCGAACCTCACCGGCACCTCGTGCTCCACGCCGACTTGCACCCCGTCCGCAGTCACGATCCGCACCCGCAACACCGGCTCCGCCAGGCGACCCGCCTCCGTTGAGAACGCAACCGTGGCATGCACCTCCGCCGCGCCCCCATCGTAATCGCCCCGCACCCACGCATCATCCAAACGCATGTCCGGCGTCGCCTCGATCTCGACATCCCGATAGAGCCCACCAAACTTGTGGGAGCTCACCATCTGCCCCTTACGACTCGGCGTGCTGTTGTTTACCGCGGCAACAACAACCGCTTCTCCACCCGGCTCCACCAAGTCGGTAATGTCATACTTGTACGTCCCGCAATAGTTGTCGACCAATGCGACCGTCTTGTTGTTGACCCAAAACCACCCCTGCGAACGCACCCCGCCGATCTTCAGCCAGACCCGCTTTCCAGCCCATTCCGCCGGGATCTCCACCCGCTTGCGGTACCAAGCCTCACCCATGTACACATTCCGAATCTCACGCGGACCGTGGTCCCACTTGCAGTCCCACGTCTCACTCGGTCCCAGCTCGCCAACCCCTTGAACCTCCCAGCAGCCCGGCACCTCGATCGAACGCGAACCGGGCCAGGCCTGAGCATAAAAGCCATACCACCGCGGCTGCCTCAGTGGGGCAACCCCCTTCGTGATGAACTCCCATTCCCCGCGCAGCGAGATCACCTCCTGCATCGCCCCGCAGACCACCGGGTTCACCACCGCTGGCTCTGCCTTGCGCCCGCCCCAGGTGTCCACCCCCGAAAGCCATTCCTCCCCAACCGCGACGCCCATCACACACGACCAACACACCGCCATGACCAAACGACCCCATTTGCCCATCACTCAGCCTCCCTCCCCCAACCCAATTCTCCACCTCAACCACACGCCATCACTGTGCGCGCTCGTATACCAAGACCACGTCCCCCGGCTTGTGGCCGATCTCTACCACCAGCCCCGGCTCCATCAGCTCCGCCCCTGAACACGCCTGCACGTCCCCCGTGTCTAGGTTGGTCACCTCATAGACCGCCCTGGCGTCGAGTCCGCGTAGCAGAAATCGAGCCGACTCATACGGACTCGCCTGCCGGCGAAACGCCTGGACCATCCCCGCACCCGCCTCCGGCCGATCAAACTGCCACGCTATCCAGAGATTGGCATCGAGGTTGTACTCGGTCAGAGGATAGTAATCGCCCGCAAAGTTGATCGCGTAGTCACGCCACTGATCCACCACGCGCCGAATCATGTCGTAGTCGAGATCGCGCCGACGGACGTCGATGCATGCATTGAAATAACTCACCAGCGTGCTGCGCAGGGTGTACGGCGTAAGTTCCGCCGAGCCGGTCCCGGTCCCCTGGAGCGGGATCCAGAAGGAGAGCCCATAGGTGTGCCCCTGGTTGCCCACCGGTTCCATGATGTAATCGCTGCGCAATAACGGGACCGCCCGGCGCAGCGTCTCCAGGTCGTTGCGACGGCCGCCCGAGGCACACGAATCGATCAGCATGTCGGGATGCCGCCGGAGCAGTTCGTCCCAGTAGGCGAGATAGCCCACGACATGCTTGTTCTCCGTCATCCCCTGACGGTCCGGTGCGTCGTTGCCCTGCCAGAACGCCAGCGGATCGATGTTGAAGTCCTGGCGGTAGAGATCGATGCCCTCCTCCCGCAGAAGCTTGTCGACATGCTCCGTCAACCATTCGCGCACCTCCGGTTCGCCCAGATTGAGCAGCCCGCCATCACGCCCGCCAAAGACCCAATCCGATCGCTCCTCAGCCAGCCACGTCCCGCTGTGGACACGCTCCGGCTCGAACCAGACTATCGTTTTCACACCCTTCTTCCGCGCATGATCGGAGATCGGCCGCAGGCCACCGGGGAAACGCGCCTGGTCGACCTCCCACGTGCCCGTCTTCGGCCATTGCCCATCGCAGAGGTACCACCCAGCATCCATCCACCAATAGTCGAGCCGCAGTCCTTCCTCGAGATAGCGATCCACAAAGAGCTTCTGCGATTCAGAGTCGGCATGGATCATCTCCCCAAACTGATGCGAGCTGCACGCGGCCATGTGCGACCACGGCACCTCTCCCCCCGGTCGGGGGACGTTGTGGGCTATCATCCAACGCCGCCACACGTTCTGAGCACCAATCCAGTCGCCCTGCCAATGCTGCACCACCATCAACGGCGTTCGGATCTCCTCCCCCGGCAACAAGGTCAGATGCGTCGTCTCCTGTCCAGCAACAACATGCACCCCGCCGTTTTCCGCACCCGTGAACCGTGCCGCCCATTGCCCCGGCCAACCGACGACCACAATCATGCCGCGGTCGCCCCCGTCCAGATTGAAATACGGCATGTCACTGTTGGATGGCCGCCCACCCGCCGCCGTGATGCGCTGCTCTTTACCCGATTGAAGCGCTGTCGCAAACGGCTCGAAGTCACGCGCCGTACAGGGGCTGCCACGGAAGTGCCGCAGCAGGCTCTGGCCCCGCGTGGCCACCGGGAGTACCTGGTCCAAAGACTGTATCTCGGACAAAATCGGCGTCTTCTCCTCGCCCCTGTTCCGGAAGTAGACGGTCCACTCGACCGTCGGGAAATCACGATACGCCACGGCAACACAGCGGACCTCCAGTCCGGTCGCCGGATCACGCTGCACAGTCGTGTACTCGTCCCGCTGGTCGTCCAGGCGCCGGAAGGACCGCTCCATCGACCAGTCGCTCAGGAACTCGGTGGATGGGCGCCCGTCATATCGGAAACTGTACGGTGGATCCGTCGTCAGCGGGACCGTTCCCGCCCCGTCGAAGATCGCCATATCCCCAAGCCGTAACACGCCGCCGCCCACAAGCCGCACCTGCGCCTCCGCCCAATCGGCCTGATCACACGAGATGCCATCACCGCCGTCGTCCACCCGCAACACAAACGAGGTCGTCCCCCGCAGGTCTATCGAGACCGGGATCGCGGCGCTGTCTTCCCGCATCAGCGGTGACTGAAACAACGCCTCCCCATTACGCACCACGGCAAAGCGGACACTCCCACGACCGTTCGAGGTCTGCTCGTTACTGTCGACCCCGATCACTGCACTGAACTCCGCCGCCGGGGTCGGCAACTGCACCACAACCTCGCTGTTCGCATGACAGTAAAGCCCATGCTCGTACCGGTCGCCGCCCAGATTCATCGGCCTGCCGTTGCGCTCGTTGCGCTGGACCGGATCGTTGTTGGCCAGGACATAGAGGCCCGGTTGAGGTGCCGATGGATCGATCACCCCTTGGAACTTGGCCGCAACCCAGCGTGCACTCTCCGCCGACTCCATAAGGCCCGCCGCTCCACCCTTCGGCACAATCAAAAACAACAGCAGGAGAATTGAGCAGACGGAAAACTGGCGTCCGAATAATCCGAACACGGAAGATGACAGCATGGCCGGGCCTCCCCAGAAGTTGGCTTCCCACATAAACTATACACACCGGATGCCCCCATCCTGGCAAAGGGCATTCGCATCCGAAAAGCGCCAATCGGTGACCCATTTGATACCCCCACGCCCAGGGAATCAAGGAAAAGAAACATCCCCCCCTTACGCGGCACGCCTGCGCGTGCCGCGGCGCGTGGAGCTGTCCCCCCCCGCGCGCGAAGGTCGGAGGTCAGCGCTTCCCCCGAGCCAAGTCCACAAAGTCCACAAAGTCCACAAAGTCCACCTCAGCAGGTAAAACGCCCGCTCACCCATCGGCAATCCCCCGCGGACATCAGGCTTCCGGCCCCCGGCCGGAACCAACCACAAAAATCGATTCAAGCGGGTCGAGTTCCAGCCAGACCCGGGTCTCGGAACCTGCGCCTTCCCCATCGACGGCCTGCTTTGCCTCCGAAATGCCGCCCGTGTGAGGATCCCAAAGCTCCCATTGCCGGCGTCCCCGAAGCGTCACCCAGCCCGCGATTCGCGACTCTTCGAGATTGGCGAACAAGTAGATGTCCCGGCCGTCCCAAACCTTGTGGATGTAACGCAACGTCTGCCCAGGCTCGAACGCCACATCGTACACATCCACCATCCGATCGAGACATTCCCGGAGCGATGCCGCCGTCGGACGCTCCAGGAAGACCGCCAGCCCACCCCGCGCATTGCCAAACTCCGCCTCCATCGCCCGAGACGCCCCCCCGGTCAGACACCGATCCCCATGCAAAACCGAAAGCTCCGCGATCGAGACACTGTCCGCCTTGATCGTGTGGATCAACAGCCGAACACGCTCCCCCCGTACCGGCTCAAATCGAAGCGTCCGAACACCGAGCTCCGTGCCCGTGGCACAATCCACCCAGTCCGCGCCATCGTGCACCTGAAGGCTGAAAGACGTCACCCGATCAAACACCTCCGTTACCGAGACCGTGTCAAATATCCGCATCCCCCCCAAATCGATCTCCAGCCACTGGTCGCCCGAGGTCCCATCCGCCGCGTTCCATCGGGTCGTCAGGTCGCCATCCATCGCCAACCCCGGCTCGTAGCCCGGCCATGCACTCGACCCGGTCACACGCGGATTGCGAGCAAGGCTAGAACGCACCCCCGGAAACATGGCGTCCACCGCCCGAATCACATCCGAGTCATGCCCGAATTCAGCGGATTGTTGCGGGAGACACCCCGTCACGATCACCTTCCCGCCCGCATCGAAAAAGGTTTGAATTTTGGACAGATTGCTCCACCGAATCGCCTTGTGCGCCGGCAGGATCATCACCCTGTACCGCTCGTGGTTGTTCGCATTCGCCAGATAGAGACACTCGCCCTCAACTCGACAGGCCCCATCCAGGACCTCCGGATGCAGATACGTGAAATCCCGCCCGACCCGCGTCGTCAACAGCTCGCCCAGTTCCACATAGTCCGCCTCGGGAATCTCCACCCCCCCTTGGTAAGGACCGAGCGGACCGTCCAGGAAATGCCCCGCCTGCAACGTCGCGATCGGATAGAGCACCGCGATGTCCGCCACATGCCGTCCGGAATTCTGCAGCAGTAGGTTCAATCGGCTCATGTACCTGTTGAACCCGCGCAACCCGCCCGCATATCCCTCGTGCCTCCACGATAACTCCGGCTTGAATGTGACCGCATCCGGATCGTACCAAACCGCATGCGGGATCAAGAGATTCACACCCTTCGTGTATTGCTCCATCGCCACGCCATAAATGGTCTCCCAGGCGATATCCCCCATTGCCCCATACGTCTCCGACATCACCAACGGCTTGTCCCAATTGTAGGCCGCGGAACTGATCACTTTGTAAAAACGCTCCGCGGGCCGGGGGCCGCCGATCTTGTCCACCCCGGGAATCGCCTGGTGCTGGAAACATTTCATCAGGTCGCCCGAGACACTCACCGGATTGACCACTTCCTCCTGATCCTGATGCCCCGTCGCCGCGATGCCGTGCCGCTCTGCCCAGTCCTGTATGACCTTCGGAAATCCGGTGGCATACAACTCGGTTCGAAACCCGAAGAGGTAGTTGCGCGCTGCCGCCGTCTCAGGCCCGATGTCATGCCAGAGCGCAGGATAATAGGGGCGCGGATCAAACCCGTGCTTCGCCTCGAATTTTCGGTTGAACGAACCGGTCCAAATCCTGCCCTGCGCCCGGTACATCGTCGGTTCGTCGTGGAATGTGCCGGTGATCGTACTCCCGAAATACTCCTTGAACCGATCGTAGTATTGCTGGTGCGTCATCTCGACAAACAGCCCCACCGCCACCGGATCGAGATAGTCGACATTGGGATCCCCGTCCACGACGCAGACGAAGACCATCACCCGCCAGTTCCCGACCGGGACCCTCCACTCCAACCGCCCGGACGCCACCCTCTCGGTCAGGTCGATCCGCTGCAATGTACCGGTCTCCATCGCCACGACCGCCATCAACTCCCCGGATGGTATGTCCGACGACCAGACCGCAGGCCCACTCACCTCCTGCGCGTGCATGTCGAGACGCTTGATCGTCTGCCCGGGATGCCGATCCGCAAAGCGCCGCACACCATCCCCGTTGATCGCCCCAGCACTCCCACTCGGGAAGCCATACTCGTCATAAATGCACATCACCATCCCGAGCGAGCGCGCCTTCTCCAGCGCCACCCCATACAGCCGGAAATACTCCTCGCTCAGGTATTCAGGCCTGAAGCCCTCGCCGAAAGGGAGAATCCCAAAGCCACCGTACCCACACAGGTCCCGCGCCTGCTCCATCTGCGCGACAATCCCCGACTCCGTGACCGCGGTGTTGTTCCAAAACCAGAGCGGCCGGGTGGCATACTCCAACGGCGGTTCCAGGAATTGTGAGCGCACATCGAGCCCCTCCGCCTGTAGCGAGCCCCAACCAAGCACCACCCCCGTAACCCACCCCCACCTCGTCCAACGCTTCCAGGATTTCCACCTCATGCCACGCCCCCTCTGCCAGTAGCCGGCCAAGCCCAACGGATACGCCATCCTGCCCTGCAAACGCTCCATCGATCAAGTCCGAACCCCAGCCCCACAACCGCGAAATCTCAGCCTCCGATCGGGAAGGGAATCCGTAGCAAGAGCCCGTCCGAAAACCCTATTGGTCAACAACAAAAGGTCTCCAGACCCGAATGGGAAGTTCAGGTTGGGACAGCCGCGACCCTTTCGGACGGGCTCAGGTGAGGAATGCCTCGCCACAGAGGTCACCGGCATGTGGTCTGTCAAACTGGAACTAGAAGTTCCTCGAG
>CALLYA010000289.1 GCA_937875495.1 uncultured Verrucomicrobiota bacterium | reverse complement strand
GCGTGAAGGCAGGGGAATTCAACCGCCAAGACGCCAAGAGCGCCAAGGGGAGAGGAGGGAAGTGACGGTGGGACATGACCTGAGCGGTCCATGTGCCAACCGGGGCTGGGATCGATCCCGATCCCGATCCCGATTTCGATTTCGACAACCTTGCTGCAATGTTACCAGACCGAGAGGCTACCCAATGGCCCTCGCCTACCTCCTACCTCGTACTCGTCCCCATCCCTGCTCCCCCCTTCGCGAACCTGCTTGCCTCGCTTGATCAAGGTCCGGCACACCGTGCAAGCCCAGGCCGCGAAGTTTAGTGCGATCGGGTAGCCGTTCAACTTTTCGTGAACATGTTCCATCGCATCATCGTGTACATGAACGTGTACCGCTTCGCTGTGTACGTGTACGCTTCTGGGCCGAGCTTTTGAGCGCGACTTTTCGGACAATCGCCTGCCACCGTTGGAGGTGGGGTGGAAGTGTGGAATGACCGAGTGATCGACCTTGCAATCGCTTCATCGACGTTCGAATCTGCCCCGAATCAAATCTGAATCCAATCCAAACAAAGGACCAATGGTGCCGTGGCCCTATGCTGATTTGACCCTCCCTGAGGGTGGGTCCGGCTCAATGCTCCAGGTCTTATGGACATCCAAACGATAACCAACATTCTGTCGGCCATGTTGTTCACGGGAATGGGCGGCCTGGGGCTCTTCCTGTTGGGGATGAAGAATATGTCGGACGGCATGCAAGCCGTTGCCGGCAAGCGAATGCGGGCGCTTATCGCGGCCGTGACGAACAACAGGTTCATGGCCTGCGTGATCGGCATCCTGATCACATGTCTGATCCAATCCAGTTCGGTGACCACAGTCATGGTGGTCGGATTTGTGAACAGCGGTTTCATGACGCTGATCCAGGCGATCGGGGTGATCATCGGAGCCAACATCGGCACGACCATCACCGGCTGGATCCTGGCCCTGAAGATCGGCAAGTACGGCCTGCCAATCTTAGGATTGAGCGCATTGGTATTTCTCTTTGCCCGCACTGATCGCACGCGTTACACGGCGATGACAATCATGGGCGTGGGGATGGTCTTTTTCGGACTGGAGGTCATGGCCTCCAGCTTCAAGACCGATGAAGCGCGTGAGCTTCTCCTGCACACCTTCTCCAAGATGCGCGCGGAATCCTACTTGGGCGTTGCCAAATGTGCCATCACCGGGGCGCTCGCGACCGCTATTGTACAGTCATCCTCCGCGACCCTCGGCATCACCATCGCGCTTGCGTTGGCCGGTGTGCTGGATTTTCATACGGCCGCGGCACTCGTGCTCGGTCTGAACATCGGAACCACGATCACCGCTTTTTTGGCATCCATCGGGGCCAGTACCAACGCGCGTAGAGCTGCTTACGCGCATGTGATCTTCAACATTGTCGGCACATTCTGGCTGATCCCCTTCTTTTTCCCTTACTGCAATGGGATTGAAGCCTTGTTCGAGCAATTTCGCGGTCATGCATCCGTAGTTCCATCCACGGCCTCGGTCGGAGCGGACGGGTGGATGGCGGCCAAAATCGCGCTCTCCCATACCGGGTTCAACACGATCGTTTTTCTGCCCCTGATGGGGGTGTTGACCAAGCTGGTTACCTTTTTGGTCCCCGAGCAGAAGGTCAAGGAAGCCCCACGCCTCACCTATCTGGATGTGCACATGCTCTCCACCCCGGCCATGGCATTGGAGCAGTCGCGGGAGGAGATCATTCGTATGTCCGAGCAGATTGCTGGCATGTACGAGATCTTTACGGGTGCCATCGAGAAGGGTGAGTACTCGGACGAGGCGATTCAAGCCCTGTTCAAGGGTGAGGAGGAGATGGATGTGGTTCAGAAGGAGATCACGGAATACCTGACCCATGTCCTCTCTGGAACGGTTGGTACAGAGAGCAGCGAGACGGCACGGACCCAGTTGCGGATGGCCGACGAGTACGAGTCGATCAGCGACTACCTGGTCACGCTTCTCAAGCTCGAACTGAAGCGATTGAAGGCGGAGATTGTCTTCTCACCTCAGGGGCATCGCGATATTTTCGATTTGCATCGGCGAGTCGGCGATTACATCCGACTGGTCAATGAGGCGGTGCGTCAAAACCGGGCGGATCTTCTACCGCGCGCGCGGGCTGTGAGCGACCAGATCACTCATTTCATGAAAGATGCACGTTCCGAGCACCTCGGACGACTCGGCACGCAGGAGGTCACGCCGACCGCCAGCCTGATCTTCACAGATATCCTCAACGGCTATCGCCGCGCCAAGGACCACGCCCTCAATATTGCAGAGGCCGTGGCCGGCGAGAAGTGACCCGCGTTCATTCCCTTGGCCGTCCAGGCCATCAATTATCGAGAAGGTGTTGTTCCGTTCGCTGGCGGGCGTCTTCCTCCATCCATTTCTTCATCAGCCCCGGGTCGTCCATGCGTGGGTAATCGGTGATGGTATCCCAATCGAACTCGGCGTCGTAGGGATTGAGCGCGGCTTGAGGGTCAAAGACCTGCGGGTGGACCGGAACCGCTTCATACGGCGTGAAGTCAGGCTCCGGCTGAAACATGTCCGACAGATCGCTTGTCATCGCGTCGAACTGGTTGATGAACGGAATTCCGAGGATCAGGTTCATGGTTTTGAGGATGGAGGGGATGGATGTGTGCACGTGGGAGACCGTGCCGCGCTTGGCGTAGGGACTGATCACCAGGCAGAGGCTCCTGTGCGCGTCGACATGGTCGCGTCCGTTTTGGGCGTCGTCCTCGGTGACGATGATCGCCATCTCCCGCCACTGTGGCAGCCGGCTGAGGCGCTGGACCACCCGTGCAAGCGCGAGATCGTTGTCCGCCATGTACGACTCCCGAAACGGGTAGCCTGCATCGGGACGTTCGCCTGCACCGTGGTCGTTCGGAAGCGACATGGTGATGACCTGCGGGAAGGGCTCCGTGCCGGAGAGCCAGCGCTCCTCGAGGTCGCGCTCGAACATATCGACCCGGAACTGATCGGGAATGTTGGTGTTGTAGGTGGCGAACCGCCGGCTGGTGCGGTCCCAGAGCGGTGCGGGGAGGGGATAGTTGGCGGGGATGATCACCCCTGTAAACTTGTAATCCTTACCGAAGCCCTCGGCCACACCGGGGAACTCGAATCCGAGTCCGAAGTTGAAGAAGCGCACACCAGAACGTTCGAGATGCTCCCAGAGCGAGCCGGCTTCGATGTAGTCCTCGGGGATGAGGGCCGCGGACGCACCGGTAACACCGCGGCGGCCCGGGGCGGTGGAGTGGATGTCATACCCCCTGCGCCCGCCATACGAAGCGGAGGTGCTGGTTTCGCAGAACACCCCCGGATAGACCCCTTGCAGCCAACGATGGCCGTCTGCGGAGTGGTCGGAGTCGCAGTAGAAATTGTCGGTTGAGGCAAACTGGCGCGCCAGCCGCTGATGGTTCGGCATGACATTGACATGTTCAATGACATCATCCGGCCGGCCGCTGGAGCGGACGGTCCGGTCGAGCCCGAAGTCGGCCAGGCTCGGTTCCCCGCGGCCGCCCTGCATTTCACCGTAGACCTGGTCATAGGTCCGGTTTTCCTTGGCGATGAAGACCACGTGTTTGATGGGCGACTCGTAGGCGCCGGGGTAGGGTGGCACCGGGTTTCGTCGGCCCGCGTCATCCCAGGGGCGGACTTGGCCGATGCCGACGTTGTTGCGAACCACGGCAGTGGTCATGCCTTTGAGCTCTTTGTCGTTTGGCATCGGGATGATGGAGACGGAGCCACGCATCAGGTGGCCGATGCCGGAGCGGCCGCCGAGGTCGACATGGGGTCCGCCGTTCGGGCCCGAGCCGAAGCCTTTGGCATTGGCGACCATCAGGTATTTCCCATCGGGCGAGACGGAAAGCTTGCTCGGGAACCAGCCGACGGGGATATGGCCTACCACGGTGCGGGTTTGAATATCGATCACGCCGACGGCATTGATGCCGGATTCGGCGACGAAGAGGCGCGTGCCGTCCGGCGAGAGGGCAAGCCCGAACGGGATGATCCCACGGAGACGTTCGAGGCCGTGCCCCAGGCGAAGGCGGATCGGATCGAGCTTCTCGTTTCGCTCCCGATCGATCACGCTGATGCTGTCGTTCGTCCCGTTCGAGACGAATACATGCTGTTCGGTCGCCACGATGGAGTTGGGCGCTGCACCGCCGACGGCCGGGATGCCGTCGACGGGGGTGCCGACGAGGATCCCGGTCTTAATGCGGGCCTCGACCTCGCTGCTACCGGCCGGATCGAGACGGATGACGTAGACCGAGACGGCCTCCGGCGCATTCGGGTCGCCCAGGCCGGGGACCTTGATCCCGTCGACAACGGTACCTTCGATCATCTCCTTCGAGCCGTAGGGGAATGCCGGGAAACTGAGGCCTGTCGCCTCTATTCGCGAGGGATCGAGGCCCTCGACCGGCTTGTACTCGAACATGCCGATGTTGGCGACGTAGAGCCGCTCCTCGTCCGGACCGAGCGCGATGCCGAAGGGGTAGCGCCCGACCGGAATGGTCTCGCGGATCGTGGCCGAGGGGGTGTCCACCACCACGACGCGGAAGTTCATCTGGTCGACGACGTAGAGCCGCTTGCCATCCCGGCTCAGTCGCAGGTCGCCGGTGTAGCTGTCCTCAAAATCGTGGCCTGCAAAGGGAACATTCAGATCGATCGTGGCGCGACGCTCGTGTGTGCGGAGGTCCCATGCCATCACGGTGCCATCGTCACCGCCCGAAACCCAGAGGATATGTTCATCGGGGGCGGGTGCGAAGGCAGCGCCCATGAAGCAGGCGTTGAGAATGCCCGGCTGATTCTCGATTCCTTCCGGGATTTGAGTGACCACAGGTTCGGACGCAAGCGGTTGGTCGATGATCGAGATCGAGAACGGCTCTGTGCCGCTGTTGATCGTGATCATGCACGAGGCATCCCCGTTGATGGTCAGTCCGTATGGATGCGGCTCGAGAATGATCTGCCGCCCTGCGGGAGTCAGGACCCGGCCGTTGGGGATGATGGTCTCGCCCGCAGGCTCGATCTGAGCATAGCGCTCAAGCGCCGGGGCGTAATAAACAAGCGCGTCCTGCGATTCCCCACGGACCGGTACCGAAAAGTTCAGAAGGAAACAGAGGTGCAGAACTGAAAGGGGCAGCCACATCATACGCGTTTTCATAGCATCGGTCTCCTCGTGCCTCGCCATCCTCAAACCCGCCGCACGGTTCCGCTATCTCATGGACTTTTCGTCAACCGGAGGGCAGTATAGACCCTCAATTCCGCATGGAACTTGGGGAGATGTGGAGACGCCCCGATGGATGCCGTCCCAGCCACACCCCGTTCCACCGCCGCCGCGAAAATCACATCCGCCGATGCTGCCATCAGGAGTCGAAACAGTCCTATGATCCACACTCAGACATTTGCCCGTGTCGGGCTGATCGGGAATCCCTCCGATGGTTATTATGGAAAGACCATCTCCGCCATTGTGCGCAATTTCTCGGCAAAGGTCACGCTGTTTGAATCGCCGAGGCTGACCATTCTGCCCCACCGCTGCGATCGTTCGGAGTTCACTGGCCTGGAGGATCTCGTGCAGGATGTCCGGGAGAACGGGTATTACGGCGGCATCCGACTGATCAAGGCCAGCATCAAACGCTTCTACGACTATTGCACGGAACGCGATCAGCCACTCGGCAATCGCACATTCAGCATCGAGTACACCTCCGATATCCCGGTCCGCGTCGGGCTCGCCGGTTCCAGCGCGATCGTGACTGCAACTCTCAAAGCGATGATGCAGTTTTTCGGCATCTACATCCCGCGGGAGACCTTGCCGGACCTCGCCCTGAGTGTGGAGTTGGACGAACTTGGTATCGGCGCGGGTCTGCAGGACCGGGTGATCCAGATCTATGAAGGCGTTCAGTTCATGGACTTCAATCGCGACCTGATCACCGGCCGTGGCTACGGCGATTACGAGGAGCTCGATCCGGGACTTTTACCGCCACTCTTCGTCGTCTATCAGCAGCAGCTGGCGGAGGGGACCGAGGTCCCGCACAACGATCTGCGCGCGCGGTTCAACCGGGGCGAGCCGGTGGTCCTCGAGGCGATGCAGCGCTTCGCCGCCCTGGCACAGGAGGCGCGCGACCTCATTCTCGCAGGGCGTGGGATGGAGATCGGCCCACTCATGGATGAAAATTTCAATCTCCGCTCGCGCCTCCTGCCGATCAGTCCCGGCAACCGTGCCATGATCGAGACCGGACGTTCCGTCGGTGCCTTCGTCAAGTTCGCCGGCTCCGGCGGGACCCTGATCGGCACTTACGACGGGGATCCCGAGCGCTGGCGTCGCATTCAGGATGCTTACGCAAGGGTCGGCGCGACGGTCTTTGTCCCACAGATCGAGCCGATGGGGTCCTGAGCCGCCGGACGGCACATGTCAAGAACATAGAGGAGAGGTTTGGAATGAGGGTTCCCACAGTTCGCACCGCAGTCATCCCCGCAGCAGGATTCGGAACACGCCTGATGCCGGCGTCGAAGGCGGTTCCGAAGGAGATGTTTCCGGTCTTGGATAAACCGGTCCTGCAGTATGTCGTGGAGGAGGCGCTTGCCTGCGGCATGGACCGGCTGGTGCTGGTTATCAGCGAGGGCAAAGATGCGATTCGACGCCATCTGGAGAACGATGCCAGGCTGGAGGCCTTCCTGGCGGCCCGCGGGAAGTCGGATATCCTGGAGAAGGTGCGGGACATCGCGGGCGCGGCCGAGATGGAGTACGTCATCCAACCGGAGCAGAACGGCCTGGCCGATGCCCTGCTTTGCGCCCGTGAGGCCGTCGGTGGCGAGCCGTTCGGGGTCCTGCTCGGGGACGCGATCATCGTTTCGCCTCCGGGCGAGCCTTCGGGGCTGAGCCAGTTGAAGGCGGTCTATGAGCGAACCGGGCAAGCGGTGGTTGCACTGCGCGAAGTGGCGCTCGAGCAGGTCTCGCGTTATGGGATCGTCGATGGTGATGCCATGGATCCTGCGGACCCCGCCTTGATTCAGGTGCGCGACCTGATTGAGAAACCGAGTCCGGACGCCGCGCCCAGCCGCCTGGCTATCAATGCCCGGTACATCTTTCCGGCCAGTATCTTTACCTATTTGGATGCGCTGCCCAAGAGCGCGGGGGTGGAGGCCTATCTCACGGACGCCATGGTCCAGTTGGCGCACAGGGAAGGCCTCTGGGGGTATCTTTGGAATGCCAGGCGCTATGACATCGGGAATATCCCCGACTACATCAGTTGCCTCCTCGATCTCGCCCTGGCCGATCCAAAGTTGGGTCCCATTGTACGGGAGCGCCTCGCCCACTCATCGGGCTTGGGACCCGGTGAATGATGAGGCCTCTCGCAGAGGCGCGGAGGTGTTTTCGACAACTGCCTTGTGGGGCCCAGAAACGTGCACGTACACGTGCACGCACACGTACACGTACACGTACACGATGATGCGGTGGGGACGAGTACGAGTAGGAGTAGGAGTAGGAGTAGGAGTACGGGGTCCAAAAAATCGGGGTCGGGGTCGGTATCGGAATCGGAATCGGAATCGATGGGCCATGCGGTTCGGCCTGCAAAACGTGTTTCCGAACGTCCACAACCCCAGCATCCCCAAGCGCTGAGCAGCGTTTCCCCCCGAATCCAATTCTCCAGCCACAGCGTGCCTGAGGGACCTTCGGCCTAGCGGTTTGGCCAAGAGACGTACACGTACACAGCGAAGCAGTACACGTTCCCGTACACGATGATGCGGCGGGAACGAGTACGAGTAGGAGTAGGAGTACGTGTACGTGTACGTGTACGGGTACGTGTACGTGTACGGGTACGGGTACGGGTACGGGTACGGGGCAG
>CALLYA010000288.1 GCA_937875495.1 uncultured Verrucomicrobiota bacterium | reverse complement strand
ATCGCACACCGCGCAATCGCACGAGCCACAACCTCCTCGTTGAAGGCCCATAAGTCCTCCAGACTGCCACCGCCCCGCCCCACGATCACCAGATCGACACCGCCATACGCACTGAACAGGTCCAGCGCACCCGCGATCTCCTCCGCCGCGCCCACACCCTGGACCTTCACCGGCGCAAGGACTATCCTCACCCCGGAATGGCGGCGCAGGATCACCTTCAAAATATCCCGGATCGCAGCTCCGGTCGGACTGGTCACAATGCCGATCGAGCGCGGAATCGCCGGCAGTGGACGCTTGCGCTCCGGGGCAAAGAGCCCCTCCTTCGCCAGCTTGGCCTTCAACTGCTCGAACGCCGCCTGAAGCGCACCCAGGCCCTTCGGCTCCAGCTTGCGGATCACGATCTGATACTCGCCCGAGGCCTCGTACACCGATACCTCGCCGAAGACGATCACCTGCATGCCATGTTCCAGATCGAACCCGAGCCGGGTCGCGTCCCCACGGAACATCACCGCCCGCAGCTGAGCCTTGTCGTCCTTGAGCGTAAAATAGTAATGACCCGATTGCGGCCGACGTAAGGTCGAGACCTCGCCCTCTACCCAGACCGCACCGATCCGCCCTTCCAACAGACGCCGGATCGTCGCGTTCAACTCGCTCACCGTCAGGATCTTCGGGGCCTGAGGCTCAACCCCGTCCCCCTCCGACATGCCCTCAAACAAAAACGTCATCTACCAACTCCCGGTCAGGTCACGCTCTTGGACCCTTCGAATCGTCTCGGCCCGGCCCGTGCGCTCGTTCAATTCCACGATCGCGCCCTGGACCCGCACATCCTCCTTCGCTACCGGCATGCGGGTCGGAAGCCCACTGAGGAATTTCCGTAAGACCGCGTCCACCTCCCGGCCCAGAACCGAATCCATCGGACCGCACATGCCCAGGTCGGTGATGTAAGCGGTCCCGTTGCTCAAGACCTTCTCATCGGCCGTCTGGACATGAGTGTGGGTGCCGAATACCGCGGAGACCCGCCCGTTGAGGTGATACCCCATCGCGATCTTCTCGGAGGTCGCCTCGGCATGGATGTCGACCACGATCACGCGGACATCTGCTTCGCTAAGCTCATGGAGCACCTCGTCCATATACTCGAACGGACAGCCGTAAAGCGGCGGCATGAATACCCTGCCGATCACGTTCACCACGGCGATCGCTGTGCCGCCCGGTCCACGGTAGACATTCCACCCCCGACCCGGAAGGCTCCGCTGTCCGTTGCCGGGCCGGAGCACATCGGCCTCGGTCGTGACCAGATCCTGAGCCTCGTCCTGGTCCCAGGCGTGGTCGCCCAGAGTGATGACATCCACCCCCGCCGCCCGTAACTCCTTGCAGACCCCGCGCGTGATCCCCCGGCCGCCCGCCGCGTTCTCGGCATTGGCTATGCAAAAATCGATCCCGTGGTTCCGCCGGAACGAAGGCAGGATCTGCGACAATGCATGGCGGCCGGGACGGCCTACGACGTCCCCCAATAATAGCAATTTCATCATAAAAGCATTCCGATCAGCGCCGGGAAAGCCGTCCATCCATCAGCGCGCATGCGCCACGGCACGAGTCTCCCGGATCACCGTAACCTGAATCTGGCCCGGGTATTGCAAGCCCTGCTCGATCTTCTGGGATAGCGAACGGGCCAGCATCGCGGCATCATCGTCGCTCAGCTGATCCGGCTCGACAATCACCCTGATCTCACGCCCGGCTTGGATCGCATAGGCCTCACGCACGCCTTTGAAGCTGTGGGAGATCTCCTCCAATTGCTGCAGGCGACGTATGTACATCGCCGTGCTCTCCGCCCGAGCGCCGGGACGTGAGGCGCTGATGGCGTCCGCGGCTCCCGCCAGAATCCCGTAAACGCTCTCGGCCTCGACCTCTCCGTGATGAGCGGCAACGCCGTTGCAGATGATCGCACTCTCCCCCAGGCGGCGAATGTACTCAGCGCCCACAATCGCATGCGCACCCTCCACCTCATGGCTGATCGCCTTGCCGATGTCGTGAAACAGTCCGATCCGCTTCGCGATCGCCACGTCCAAGCCGAGCTCGGAGGCCATCGTCGCCATCAGATTGGCGACTTCAACCGAGTGATCAAGCACGTTCTGCGTGTAACTCGTGCGGTACCGCAAGCGACCCAAGGTCTGAATCAGTTCCGGATGCACCCCCTGAATCCCGAGTTTGACCGTCGCAGCCTCACCCGCCTTGCGCACCGTCTCCTCGACCTCGCGACGTACCTTCGCGACGATCTCCTCGATGCGCGTCGGGTGAATGCGACCGTCCAGGATCAAACGCTCCATCGCCTGTCGGGCGATCTCCTTGCGGACCGGATCGAATCCACTGATCACCACCGTCTGCGGGGTGTCGTCGATCAAGACCGAGACGCCGGTCGCCGCCTCCAACGCACGGATGTTGCGCCCCTCACGGCCGATGATCCGCCCCTTCATATCGTCATTCGGTAACGCGACCGAAGCGGTCAGGGCATCGCTCGCATGCTCCGCGGCAATGCGCTCGATCGCGATCGTAATCACCTTTCGGGCTTCCTGCTCCGCATCCAGCTTCGCCTGCTCCGTGTACTTCCGGACCAAGGCGGCCGATTCGGTTTGCAGCTCCCGTTCCAGGTTCTCCAGGAGATTGGCCTGCGCCTGTTCGGCGGTCATCCCGCCGATCCGCTCCAACTCGTGAATCTTCTGCTCCCGTAGCTTGCCGATCTCCTCCTGCTCCCGCTCCAACCCCTTGCGGAGCTCTCGGAGCTGCTCCTCCCGCCGGGCCAACTCGCCTTCACGCTCGACCATTTGGTCCATCCTCGCATCCAGCTTGGCCTCGCGCTGAGACAGGTGACGCTCGAGTGCATTGAGTTCCTGCTTGCGCGCCTTGGTCTCGTCCTCAAACCGCTCGCGCGCATTCAGGATTTCCGCCCGCGCAGAGACCTCGGCCTCCTTCCGAACCGTCTCAGATTCCTTCCGTGCCCCCTCCAGCATCTGCTCCACTTGGGTCCGCACCCCGGATAGTCGCAGCCGCCCAAAGGCCCAAAACCCAAGTATTCCAAGGAATACCCCTCCTGCACCGGCAATCAACCCCGTCGCCAGAGATGATTGCCAAATACCCATGAATCCAATCAATGCCTTCCCCCTCCCACCAGCCGCGGGGCGCGAAACACCCCTTTATCGGTAACCATCCATGTCATCTGGATGTCATGTTGTTCCCTGGGTACCGAATCAACCATCTCCCACGAATAGGCAACTCCACACAGGCATGCCTTCCCAGCCGGCTCCAATAGCCTGTCGAACCAGCCACCCCCATGCCCGAGTCGATTGCCGTCCCAGTCAAAGGCCAATCCAGGCACCAGCCAAAAATCGATATCCGTACTCTTTACCCATTTCTTTGGGTCAGGTTCAAGAATCCCTTGCCGACCCGGCAACAATAATTTCTCATCCGCCGGTGCCGAGGCGGGGCGATATCGGCCCGATTCCTCGTCAAACGCAGGCAGGACAACCTCCACTCCCATCGTCCGCAGCCAGCGCATCAGGGGTCGTAGATCCACCTCCCAGGGGAGCGGCCAGTACATCCCAACCGCCCGCGCCGACTCCAGGTGCAACGGCTCGGGACGCATCAACCACGCACAGATCATGCCGCTCTCTTCAACCCGCATCCGCGGCGATACCACCGAGCGTTGCTCACGCATCCTCCGGCGCAGTAAAGATTTTCCTGAATCGATTGCGCTCATTCTCCCTGCCCCTTGTTCGCCCCGGGACCCACCTTCCCGTATTGCGCCAAATACGCCCGCCAGAGCCGTAATCGCTCCGCAATCTTCCCCTCATACCCGCTCTCCTTGGCCGTGTAGAACGAGACCGCCTCCGGGAGATACGCCTGCGGCACCACCCCGCCTGGATAGTCGTGCGGATACAAATACCCTACCCCATGCCCAAACGCCCGCTTGGAGTGCATATTCGAATCCCGCAGATGCTTCGGCACCGGCATCACCCGCCCGGACCGCACCGCCGCCAGTGCAGCATCCACCGCAAGATAGGCTGAATTCGATTTGGGCGCCGTCGCCAGGTAGATCGTCGCCTCCGCAAGCGGAATCCGCGCCTCCGGCATCCCGATGAACTCCACCGCCTGCTGGCAGGAGACCGCCAATTGCAGCCCCCGCGGATCGGCCAAGCCGATGTCCTCCGCCGCTGAGATGATCAGTCGGCGCGCGATGAACCGCGGATCCTCTCCCGCCTCCAACATCTTCGCCAACCAGTAAACCGCCGCATCCGGGTCGCTCCCACGTATGCTCTTGATAAACGCCGAGATCGTGTCGTAATGCTCGTCCTCATCCCTGTCGTAGAGCAGGATCTTCCGCTGTACCGATTCCTCGACCGCACTCCTCGCCAGGAACACCCCCCCATCCGCACCGACCATCGAGGTGGCCACCGCCAGCTCCAATCCGTTCAACGCCCGGCGTGCATCCCCGTCAGCCGCCAGAATCAGGTGCTCGAGCGCTCCCTCCTCCACGCGTACCCGCAAGCGGCCCAATCCACGATCGTCATCACCTAAGGCGCGCTCGAGCAGCAGCCGCAGATCCGCATCGCTCAACGGCTCGAGCCGGAAGACCTGCGACCGCGAGATTAAAGGCGGAATGATGAAGAAACCGGGGTTGTGCGTCGTGGCGCCCACAAGACAAAACCGACCGCTCTCGACAAACGGCAGCAAGACGTCCTGCCGCCCCTTGTTCAACCGGTGCAGTTCATCGATGAAGAGCAATACCCCACGGCCCGCACCCCAGGCAGCACGTCGCGCCTGCTCGGCCACCCTGCGGATGTCCTCGACCGAGGCCGACACCCCCGAGATCTCCACAAACTCCCGCTTCGTCGCATACGCTATCACCCTGGCCAGGGTCGTCTTCCCAACCCCAGGCGGCCCATACAACAACAGGCTGACCAGTCGGTCCGTCTCAATGGCGCGGCGCAGCAGCTTCCCCGGACCGAGCAGATGGGCCTGACCCACAACCTCCTCCAGAGTCCGCGGTCGCATTCGCTCCGCCAACGGAACCTGGGTCGAGGGCACATGCCCCGTCGATGCATCTCCTGCATCAAGGTGAAAAAGATCCCGCTCCATGATGGCTCCCGCTCCTTGTCACCCGCTCCCCCAATCGCCTCACCCCACCCCGATCCGTCTCATTTCCAAAAAAAATACCCCGCCATTGGTCGCGCGCGCAGTATCTCTGAACCTCATCGATTGAGGTGGGTGCGTCCCCTCGAGTTTCCAGCGTCCCAGATGGGCATGCCGTCTATTCTCGAGTGGGTAATGCTCCCTTCGAGAGGGTGTTGGCTCAGAGAATCGGAGCGCAAACGCGTACCGAGCAGGGTATATCGTAAATTCGTTGTTCGGTGAAGCGCCCACCCGACTGTCGCCGAGGCGCGCATCGACTCTTCAATACCACATCTACCCGCGACGTGCCAGAGGGAATGAAGACAAAATCAGTCGATTCCCATTCCAAAACACTCCATCGGAAACTCATCCGCGGATTTCGGCGTTCAGTTTCGAACAGACCCGATCGGAGATGCGTTGGTGTAGCCGGTTCACCTCCTCATCCGTCAGCGTCTTCTCCTTGGAACGATACGTCAGACTGAAGGCCAGGCTCTTCTTCCCCGCAGGCAGCTTCTCACCCACATAGAGGTCAAACGCCCGCACCGATTCCAACAGCGGCTCATCCCCGGCGGTGAGCTCGTCCATCACCAGCCGATAGGAGCAGTCCGCCGGGATGACCAAGGCAATATCCCTGCTCACCGCGGGGAAATGCGGCAACGGCTGGTAGCCGCGTACCGACGGAAGCACCGAGATCAACCAATCCAAATCGATCTCCGCCAACCAGATCGGATGCACCGCCCGCAACTTCTTCTCACGCCTGGATTCAAGCCGACCCGCCAAGGCAACCCGCCTTCCAGCCGCATCCACCCACTCCGCCGTCTGTCCGGCATCCATCCCCTGCGGAATGGCCGACTCCGCCCTGCGACAGTTGAGGCGCCCCTGGCCCTGATCAATGTCCATGATCGAGAAGAGCTCCTCGATCGCCGCCTTCATGTCGTAGAAGTCGCGGACCAAATCCCGCTGCGGTGTGGACCACGCCCCGGGGTAAACCGCGCCGGTCAACGCCAGGCCAAGCCGATTGCCCTCCTGGGGAGCGCCATCCGCCCCACGCCAAAAGACGCGGTCCAATTCCATCAACCCAAGATCGCGATTGCCACGAGAAAGATTCGTCCCGGTCACCGCAAGGAGGCTCGACAACAGTGTCCTGCGCATCACCTCCTGGTCCGAGGCCAGCGGATTGGCCATGGCCACCGCCGAAGAATCGGACGGGGTGAGTCCGCCCTCCCAAACAGCGTCCTCCGCCCGGCTGATCAGGCTGTAGGAAACCGTCTCCGTCCAACCGCGGTCCACTAGAAAATGGCGAATGCGCCGGGAAAACCGGTCAAAACGATCCCCGGGATCGTAACCGACCGCCGCCTTGCCCGGCACCTCCGGGATCTGTTCCAGGCCATGCAGGCGCCCAATCTCCTCAATCAGATCAGCCTCAATCTCCAGGTCATGACGGAACGACGGCACCGTCACATCCACCGCCTGCCCGCCCTCGACCAGTTGCGGAGCGAGCCCGAGCCGCCCGAGATAGGCCGCGACCTGGTCGGTCGTGAGCGAAACGCCGAGGAGGCCGGCCGCACGCGCTGTGCGGCATCGCACGGAATGCGGCTGGTATGGCCGCGGATACGCATCGACAGAACCGGGGGCTACCGTCCCGCCCGCCAGTTCCTGGAAGAGCGCGGTCGCTCGACGACTCGCCCATTCGGCACCCTCGATGTCCGCACCACGCGCAAACCGATAGGAGCTCTCCGTCGAAATCCCAAGACGCCGGGCCGTGGCGCGGATACCCGAGGGCTCAAACCAGGCCGACTCCAACAACACATCCCGTGTGTCGTCCGCGATTTCGGAGTTCTGCCCGCCCATCACACCCGCTAAGGCAACCGCGCGCGCTCGATCCGCAATCACCAGATCGGTCGGTAACAGCTCATGCTCCTTCTCGTCCAACGTCCGAAACCGCTCGCCCGGGGCCGCGCAGCGCACGCGAATCTCACCGCCCTCCACCCGACGCATGTCAAAGGCATGCAACGGGTGCCCGGTCTCCAAGAGGACATAGTTGGTCACGTCCACCAGGTTGTTGATCGGGCGCATCCCGGAACAGAGCAGGCGCCATTGCATCCACTGCGGACTCGAAGCAAGCGTCAATCCACGCAGGACACGGGCGATGTAACGTCCGCAACGATCCGGTGCCGCAATCGAAACCGAGACAGACTCGTCTGCCGAGGGACCCGCTTCCTTCCAGCCGACCTGCGGGAGTCGAAGCGACTGCCCCGTTGTGGCCGCGTATTCCCGCGCAATCCCAATCATGCTGAGGCAGTCGGGACGATTGGGGGTGATCTCCAACTCCAATTGCCAGTCGAGTGGTAGCCCCGATTCCTGCAACGGCGCCCCGACAGTGAGGTCCTCGGGCAGGATCCAGAGGCCGCCGGACTCGATCGGCAGGCCGAGCTCGCTCTCACTGCAGAGCATGCCGAGGCTGGTCACCCCACGCAGCTTCGCCTCCTTAATCACAAAACCGCCGCCGAGATCCGTGCCGGGAAGCGCCACGGGGACCCGATCCCCTTCGCGCATGTTCTTGGCGCCACAGACGATCTGGGACGGCTCCGAAGCACCGGTGTCGACCTGGCATACCACCAGACGATCCGCCTGGGGATGCGGCTCAATCCGGACCAGCTTGCCGACGACCACACCCCGGACCTTCGGCATCAGCGCATGCC
>CALLYA010000287.1 GCA_937875495.1 uncultured Verrucomicrobiota bacterium | reverse complement strand
TAGTCGATTTAGTCGATTTAGTCGATTTAGTCGATTTAGTCGATTTAGTCGATTTAGTCGATCCCGATTTCGGCAACCATTGCCTGGAGGGGACGCCTGAAGGAGCGCGCCTTTTCGGATGGCCCCTGGGTAGGGCGACCTAGTTCCGGTGTCGGAGGGCATTGCGGACCTTGCGCTGCATGGCCCATTTGAGCTCGCGTGGTGCGCGTCGAAGGTGGTCGATCAGTTTGCGGAGGCCGACGTGTTCATTGAAGGGGAGTTGGAGCAGTTCGGGCCAGGCGCCGGCGATCAGGTCGCGTGCGAGCGCCTGATGGAGTTTATAGTCGGGTGGCAGCTGGAGCATGACCTCGAAGATGGCGCGGTGACAGAGTGGCACGAGGTTCATTTGGAACGGTGCTGCGCCGTAGAGGTGGGGCGCGGCCCAGCAGCCCAATCGGTGTTCGGTATAGGCGAGATCGAGGATGGTTGGGAGGGGGAGTCCTGGTGGGAGTTGGTGGAGCCACTGTTCCATGGCTGTGAGAAACGGATCGGACGGAGGCAGCAGCATACGCTGCAGCAGTTCTGCGGGGGTGATGTCTGATCGGGCGGCATCCTCCGACCGCCAGTAAAAGGCGCGGCCGACCTCGCCTGCGAAGCCTGTGAGCCAAGCGCCGGTGAGGTCGAGCTGTTGCTCGCAGGCGCAGAGGAAATCGAGTGCCTTGCCTGCGCCGCCGGCGAACCCGGTTCTACGCAGGTAGCGCAGGTCGCTCTGGTCTTCGTGTCGGGCGGCGACCGGGAGCACCCGGTGTTGGAGTCCGTACTGCGTGGTGAGTGCGTTAGCGATCTCGAGGTCGAGGACTGCGCTCCCGGGTTCATTGAAGTGGGTGTGATCGAAGGTGACGAACTGGATCTGATCGGCGAAGGCCCGGGCGCAGGCCAGGACCATGCGTGAGTCTCTGCCGGCGGTGAGGGGTGCGTAGACGACGGGCGCTGCTGCCACTGCGGCCTGGATGCAGCCACTGGCGAGGGTACGGATCGTTTCGAGCTGGGCAGGGATCTCGGCCGGCTCGAGGCAACGGAGCGGGTGATTCGGGTAGCAGCGGACGGGTTGGAAGCGCTCCAGATCGAGGAAGTGGTTGGGCAGGAGTCGATGGACGTCGGGATCGAGGGTCAGCCCGGCAGGGAAGAACTGGTTGGGCCGATTGTCGGGGAACGTACCGGGACGCGCGTCCCAGATTGGATGGTCCGGCTGATGCGCCATGAGGGCGGTCAGTGTCGAGGCGACGGCCTTTTCCGCTTTAGAATAGACGAGGCCGAGTGTGGCGCCGGCATCGGGATAGATGCGCCGGCAGGAACTGCTGAGCATGAGGACAAGGAAGCGCCCGCCGAGCTCGTAGATGAATGTCTCAAGGGATTCCGCCCGTTCGGGATCGACGCTGGGCGGCAGATGGAGCGGGGCAATAGAGAGCAGTTTGGTTCCGCGGATGGGCCAGCCGAGCAGGAATCCGACGTGTGTGTCGGCGGCGGAGTGCAGGGGTATGACCGGCAGCCGCGGATCCGCCTGGAGTGTAAGGCCGTCGCATGCGAACTGTTTCCAGCCGTCGATCCAGGGGGCGTCGGTTGGGGCGAGATAGAACTGATGGGGCAGGTCGAGGTTGGTCATGCGGGAAGGGTCGGCGGGGCCGGCCATTGTTGAGAGGGGCTGGGCGGTCAATCCCGGTGGACGGATTTCGGAGCGGATGGCACCGGTGGGTTCGCTTCTGCCGCGAATCTGTCTTAAGCGTACGCCCCCGGGGCTGGGTTGTTCATACGGTTTCGAAGGAACAGGTGTCCAGCCCTGGTTTCGAGAGCCCGCCCATTCTTTTCAGGCGCGATAGCCCCCCAAAAAAAAACGGACCACGGTTGCAGGCGGCGCTCGTGTGGCGTGTGATGTTTCGGGGACAAAAAGAAAGCGAGCCCCGGCGGCTGATGCCGGGGCCCGCTTTCAGGGTTAGGTGGTTACCACCAGCCGAGGCCGTGATACCGGTGGTTGTGGATCCAGTTCGGGTAGATCGTTTCCTGTACGAAGTAGGTGCGATAGCTCCGGAGGAGTCCGAACCAGGTGCGATTGAAGACGAACAGGTCATCCCAGCCGGCGCCACCCCGGAAATCGGCTACGTGGAAAGAATCGCCGGAGCCGAGGTTCCAGCTGCCGATCCAATCGTCTTGCCAGCTGCCCTGGAGTCCGTTGTCGCCGTTGGAGCGCAGGATCCCCAGGTACTGCGTGGACCAGTTGTCCTTGTTATAGACGACGAGGTCATCGTTCTGATCGCCGTTGATATCCCCGACCCAGAACTGATCTCGGCGCTGCATATCCCATCCGGGGACGGTGTCATCGTAGCGACGGACTCCGTTGAGCTTGCCTTTATCGAGGCTCAGGAGGGCGAGGTATTCGGGGCCCCAATCCTTGCCGTTGAAGATGGCGATATCGGTCGTGCCGTTGCCGTTGAAGTCGAGCGGGTAGAGGGTGTCGTTGCGACGCATGGTCCAGAACGGATGATGGATCGAACCGTAGTGCCGATCGGACAACCCGAGTTGTGTACCGGACGAGGAGAAGACCATGAGGTGGACCTGATTCCAATCTCGGGTGTTGAGGCTGATGACCTCCTCCATGTTCTGGGCATCGCCGTCGAAATTCCCGACATGGAACTTCTCGCGCTTACCCATCTCCCAGCCGGGCAGATAGCGGTCGTAACGCTTGGTGTACACGACGGAGGTACCGGTCGAGCGGAGCATGATGAAGTAGGGCATGCTCCAGTTCTGGCCGTTGAAGACACCGAGGTCGTCCATTCCGTCGCCATTGAAATCGAGCACATAGAACTCGTCGTTCGCGCGCATGTCATCCCAGCCGGGGAGTTTCTGGTCGTATCGGCGGACCGGTTCGAAGCGGTCGCCGAAGGACCGGAGCATGCACATGTATGGCATGATCCAGTTGCTCAGGTTGACCACGTACAGGTCATCGAGTCCGTCGCCGTCGAAGTCACCGGCGTAGAGCTTATCGCCGGGGCGGAACTGCCATGAGCGTGTGCGTGCCGCGTTGCGCAGGAGGTCGGTATGGTACCAGGTCGGCTCCAGGACGCCGGTGACATTGCGCGGTGCGCGACCGCGAACGGGGTCATCGGGGCCGACATCACGATCACGCGCGAGGTAGAGTGAGATCTGGCGCCCGTCGAGAATGACCAGGTCGACTCTGCCATCGCCATCGAAATCGCCGACCACGTTCTTCCTGAGATCCGCCTCCTGTCTCGGCTTCGCATTCTCCCGCATCCTGGTATAGCCAATGGGGTTATGAACCACGGAGGTATCCGTGTTCATACGTCCGCGCCAGGAGGGGCGGAAGATGCCGTTCCAGTAGCGGGTCAGGCTGGTGACCGCACCGGGGAAGATGCCTGCGTCCTGGGAATTCGAGGCGGTATTGGCCTGAGCGGTCGGCACGGGACGCCAGGATGGGATCCAGCGCTTCCACTTGACGTTGTTCCTATTGGTGACGGTCGTGAGATTGACCGCGCCCGGTTCAGAGCCGGTGTAGGAACCGCAGCCATTGCTCCCTTGTGTGCATTGGTACTCATCGCCCAGGCCGCCGAAGAGGTGGCCGAATTCATGGGCGAAGGTATTGGCACTGGATGCGAGGGTCACGGCCAGCTGACTGCCGCGGCGGCAACCGCCGCCGTTTGAGGTATTCAGGACGATGGCAATGCCGTCGGCTCCGTTGAGCACGCTGTTGATCGCGGCGTTGATGAGGTCGCCGGAGTTCGGACCGGGCTCCATCCAGCAGCGGTTCCAGTCACCGCTGTAGCGGTATTCCAGAGCGGAATCTACGCTGGAGGTGACGGTGCCGTTGCTGTTGACGCGAGTGATCCCGGACTCATTGGAGAAGGTATTGACCCGGAAGATGTTGATCGCATTCAGGACTTCCGGGTGGATGTCACGGGTCAGCCACTGATTGATGATGGTATTTTCAACGTAGTCGTTGAATGCCTGCTGGTCGGCATCGGAGTCGTCGAAGCCGTCGCCGATGATCACGAGGTTATACTTACTGGCGTTGGATCCGCTTCGATGCAGGACGGTCATCTCGGGGTCGCGCGAGGCGGCTTGGAGCCGTGGCTTGGCCGCGCTTTCTTTCAAAGCGGCGAGGATATCGGCCATGTTGATACCGGCCAGGAGTTCAAAGTTCTTCTCGTTGCGGTGGAAGACCTCGGGTGAAAGGACCTCGCCATCGATGGGGGCATGGACCCGGTAGAGCGTGACCTCCAAGCCTTCGATGCCCCACTCGGGATCGAGCAGGGGGACTGGGAAGTCGAGGTCAGCGAGATCGGTCTCGGTCTGGCCGTGGACGCCACGATAGGGGGGATCGTAGGAGTGTTCCGCCCAGGGATTGGAGAAGACGCCGATGTGGTAGACGCCGAATTGATCTCCTTGCCAGTTGGGCGAGCGCACGACGGCGATCAGGGAACCGGGCTCTGGGACCGGGAAGAAATCGGCCAGGAGGCCATCGCCTTCGTCCTGTTTGGCGAGTTTGAGTTCAAAGCCGCCTTTTTTGTCGAGCAGCAATCGGAGCCGGAGGTGGGCTCCGGGCTCTCTGAACTTGGGATCAGGTTCCTGGAGGAGGCCGTCGGGGACATCGGGCAATTTGGGTTCGAAGGGGCGATCGGCCTCTGGGTGGGGCGTCTCGGGAACGCTCGGTCCATCCGTTGGGCGCTCCTCGATCCCGTCACCCTTCCAGCCGTCGTCGATCACGCCGGTACCCACATCGCCCGGATCGACGATCGGTTTGCCGAATTGGAAAATGGTACTGGGGATGGACGGGTCTTCGAGCTTGGGGTCGTCCTCCCGATTGCTCGGCGGGACCCAGGTCGGCAGCTCGAGTTGGCGTAGGAGGCTGTGAAGGTTGGCAGCGCTGTATTTCCCTTCGGACACGATTCGATCGGCACCCTCGTCATCCCGGGGAAAGACATCCTGATTCAGGTGCATCCCGAGCTGGGCGAGCAGGAAATCAGCGGAGACGGGCTCATTGAGGACGAGTCCTATCTTGCCTTCGGCCACGGCGATCTCGGCGGGTGGCGCGATGCGGATGACCCGGAAGAAGGATGCGATGTTATCGGAGAGGTGCGGCGCAACCAAGACCGCGGGGTTTTCCCCGAGCATGACCGGCTCACCGTAGTTGGTCCATTGGCCGACATCCAAGGATTGGTTGATCTGTGGTTGTACCCAGGTGCCGGCGGGGCCGGTGACCAGGATTTCCATGAACCCGGCGGGGCCGAATTCGTCTGAGCTTTCCCCCACGGGATTCAGAATGATCGGTCCGCTGTCCTGTGCCTGAGTTGCCGACCAGGGAAGTAGGGCCCAAGCGGCCATGATCAGCAGAGTCAGGAGGCATTTCCGGAATACAGGATATGCTTCAAACATAATTTCCCCAGTTTTTTGATGCCCTATCTGATAACAGATATTGCGATATGAATTGCTCGCTTCAATCCGAGCAAGTGCCTGCGGTAGAATGGATATAACGCGCCGGAAACCATCTGATAGACAATTCGGGTTCAGGCTGTGTGGATGGCGAGATGGCAGGGGGAGGGAATGGAACCGCCAAGACGCCAAGGACGCCAAGGGGGGGAGGGAATGGAACCGCCAAGACGCCAAGGACGCCAAGGGGGAGGGGACGACACGGATGGGCGCGGTGGCGTTTTCGGACGGGCTCTAGCCAGAGGCT
>CALLYA010000286.1 GCA_937875495.1 uncultured Verrucomicrobiota bacterium | reverse complement strand
GTCCGATCCGTCCGATCCGTCCGATCGAAAACGGGATCGATTCCTGTGCTGTATGGCACCTGGCCCTTCGATACCGATACCGACCCCGACCCCGATCTTGCTTCGCCATTGAACTTTTCGGGCGACCTCTGCGGGATACCTCCCCATCCGGACTCGGAGTCCTGTCCTTATTGCCATGCGTGTCCCCGGACGCCCCAGAGCTGGCTTCGCCATCCCCCCTTTCAAGGCAAATTGCACCAAGGTCCCGTCCCCTCGTTCCCGGGTGTTCGACCTTGTTTTTTCCGCGGAGACGTGGATCATGAGGCCCGAACCTATGCATGTTCGTTACACCCCATTTCGGTTGGCACAAGGAGTCCGTCACGATGGATGAGCCGCTTCTCCTCAATTGGTACGACGTGACCCTCCTGATCATCATCTGCATCGGCGCGATCAAGGGTTGGATCACCGGGCTCTCCGCACAGCTCTCCCGTCTCATCGGGATGGTCGTGGTCCTCCTGTTTGTCCTGTTCCTGCGCCCATGGGCGATGGGGACGTTGGAGGCCTATACCACACTACCCAATAGCGTGATCCCGCCGGTCGCCGTCCTGGGGCTCTTCGCCGCTGGGCTCGCGATCACCGCGATCCTGCGCCTCCTCATCGGCGCCGTCGTCCAAATCCGGTTCGCACCTTGGGCCGAACGGCTCGGCGGGTTCGCCGGTGGCGCACTCCAGATGGTTTTCTTCCTCTTCGCCTTCACCCTGGTCATCCAAATGATCCCGGCAACCGTGATCAAGACCCACACCCGGACCCATTCCGTCCTCGGAAATTTCTGCCACCGCTCGGCCTCCGCCGGGTGGCGCAACCTGGTCGAAACGCATCCAGAGGTGGAGGAGTGGGCCGAACAATGGCCCGTTCCGGTCAAGACCCTGTTCGAGGAAGAGGAACCAGATGCATCGGAAGCCCCTGATACGACTGAGGATGTGGATATAACCTCTTCGGATGAGGCTTCCTTCCTGGACGAAATCGAGGATGTCCTTCCCCCCGAATAGCCATTGATCAACAGCTTCAAATCCGATCTTCTCTCGATGCTCCGGACACTCCCCATGCTCAAAATTTCAGATGAATTCCGTGAAATGATCCGCGATCGCGCCGACATCGTGGAAATCATCGGCAAGACCGTCGCCCTCAAGCAGGCGGGACAGGATTTCGTCGGCCTCTGCCCATTCCACGAGGAACGTACACCCTCGTTCCACGTGGTCCCCTCCAAACAGTTCTTCCACTGCTTCGGCTGCAAGGTCGGAGGCGATGTCTTCGAGTTCGTGAAACTCAGAGACAAGGTCGATTTCGTGGACGCAGTGCGCATCCTTGCCGACGACCTCGGAGTGCCCATTCCCGAGCAAGAATCCCAGGACCCCAAGGCACCTAAAGGCTTTTCACGCAAACTTCAGCACCGCACCCTGAACGAGATCGCCGATTTTTACCACCGGCAATTGCTCCAAAACGGCCAGGCGGACCAGGCCAGGAAATATTTGGAATCGCGCGATATCCCTCTGGAATGGTGGAAGCGGTTTCAGCTCGGGTACGCCCCCAGCGGTCCCGACTCCCTCTTCGCCTGGGCGGTCCGACAAAAAAAATGGTCCTACAACCTCCTCACACATCTCGACCTCATCGGGAGGAAATCAGAGGGGAACAAATTCTACGAGCGCTTCCGGGGACGGCTGATCTTTCCGATCCAAGACGAACCCGGCAATGTCATCGGGTTCTCCGCTCGTCGGCTACCGCCCGACACCTTCGGGGGCAAATACATCAATACCCGCGAGACCGATCTCTTTCACAAAGGCAGAATCCTTTATAACCTCCACCGCGCAAAGGAGGAGATCGCCAAATCCGGGTACGTCATCGTGTGCGAAGGCCAACTCGATGCCATCACCCTGACCATGGCAGGCATGCCCAACGTAGTCGCGGCCCAGGGAACGGCCTGGACACCAGTCCATTCCAAAATGATGCGTCGCCACACCCAACAGCTTGTCCTGGCTCTCGACGGCGACGTCGCGGGACAAACCGCTGCCGGAGCGATCTTCCCCAAGCTCGCCGCAGCGGAAATCGACGTAAAAGTCGTGGTCATGCCGGCCGGAGAAGACCCCAACTCATACTTCCAAAAACATGGCGTCGATCAGCTGCGCGCCCTCTTCCGCAAAGCCATCGACTTCTTCGACTGGCAGGTCGATCGCCTCGTTCAAGAGTCAGGAAGCATGACCGAAGCCCAAAAGATCCATCGCATCGACACGATTCTGGGGTTTGTCGCCGCCCTGCCCAATCCCCTCTACCGCGCCTCCCTGATCGACCGCTTGGCCCCGAGGTTGCACTGTAGCCGCCAGGCCATGGAGGAACAACTCGGCCGCCTGCTCGGACACGCCCCCGCCGCCCGCCGGACCGAACCGGCCAATCGCAAGTTCCCCCGCGTGGATCGGTTCCAGCTGACCCCAGAGGAATTGCTCCTCCAGGCTGCGCTGAGCAGCCGACAATACGCGGAGATGGCCGCATTGGAGCTGACCCCGTCTGAAATCCCGAACACCCCCCCAGGCCGGGTCCTGCAGGAGTTGCTGCAAATCAGTCTCGAATCGGATGTCGAGTGGACCGGTCGCGAGTGGAATCACCTGATGAACGGCGAGACCGGCACGGCCATCAGTAAGGTCCTGATGCAGCCGGTTCCAGGCGATTGGGCACGCGCGGCTCGCGACGCGATCTTCGCCCTCAAAAGAGGGGCCATCGAACAGCAAGTCGACGCCCTCAATCGCAAAATGTCCGCGGCTCCAGACCAAATCGACCTGATTCTCCGCCAAAAGAGAAAGCTGCTTGACAGGCTTGTAATCCTACACAAGATTCATGAATGCGCGGAAGAGTAGACCCACTCGCATCTCGGGAAGATAAACCCCAATATGGCAACGATGAGAGAGGCCACGGCTGTCCTTCAAAGAGCCGAATGTTTTTCCTCTCCAGCCTTATGGAACCTCATGTTCTTGTTCCCGAACCGGCTCCATTCCGACCGCATCGTTCTTTGAATTCACGTCCTCCGACAACCCGCTTTCCGCATCCTCATGGGTTGATCTCCGCGTCCAATTACACGGCCCCAGCAATGCCAACAACCTTGTAAGTCTCACTCCCCGCTCACCTTTGATCTGGCCATGGGAACCGAAAAAAAGCCTTCAACCTTTCTAGACAGCCAGGAAGAGCAAGTCAGCCCGGAGAAGATCCAGGAACTATCGCAGCGTGCCCAGCAGCAAGGATACCTGACCTACAGCGATATTAATGACCTGCTCCCTGAGTCGATTATCCATCCCGATCAGCTCGACTACGTAATCATCGAGTTGCGCCAACGAAAGATCGAGATCCTCGACACCTCTGAGGTCCAACGCTTCAAACAGGCCAAGAAGCGCATGGAAGAAGAAGCGGCCAAGAACAGCACCTCCCGATCGGATATCCTCGACGATCCGGTCCGTATGTACCTGAAACAGATGGGCCAGGTGCCCTTGCTCTCCCGCGAGCAAGAGGTCGAGATCTCCAAGCGCATCGAAGAGGCCGAGAGGGATATTCGTAAGTACCTCCATCGGTTCGGATTCATTGTCGAAGAATACCTCAATCTCGGGCAGCGCCTCCTCGAAGGAAAAGAACGCTTCGATCGGGTCATTATCGACAAGAAGGTGGAAGGTAGGGAGAGCTATATGAACAGCCTCCCTAAAATTTTATCCGATCTGCAACGGACCCGTGAGCAGGGCGTCGATATGTTCTGTAAACTCCAGCGGAAACGGGTCACCCGTAAGGAGTGCGATGAACTCGAACCTAACCTCAAATCGCTCCACCAGCAGAAGCTGAACCTCTACAAGCGCCTCTACTTCAAACAAAAGGCCATCGAAGAGTTCATCGAGCGCGCCAGCCTCGAATACGAGCGCATCCTGGTGGTCCAAAAAGAGCTGGAAGAGGCTCACGCCAATGCCGAGGTCAGCCAGACCGAGCAGCGCGAGAAGGCAATGCGGCTCCACGAGCTGGAGCAGTCGGCACAGATGACCTTCGATGATTACGTCCTGACCTTTCGCTGTCTCAGGGATGCCGCACTCAAGGCGCACCAGGCCAAAACGGAAATGGTGGAGGCCAATCTCCGGCTCGTCATCAGTATCGCCAAAAAATACACCAACCGTGGCCTCTCCTTTTTGGACTTGATCCAGGAAGGGAACATGGGCCTGATGAAAGCCGTCGAGAAGTTCGAATACAAACGCGGCTATAAGTTCAGTACCTACGCCACCTGGTGGATTCGCCAGGCCATCACCCGCTCCATCGCGGATCAGGCACGGACCATTCGTATTCCGGTCCATATGATCGAGACGATCAACAAACTGATGCGCATCCAGAAGCAACTCGTCCAGGAGCTGGGCCGAGAACCGTCCGCAGAGGAAATCTCCGGGGAGCTCGAACTGCCCGTCGATCGCGTGCGGTCAGTCCTGAAAATGGCGCAGCAGCCCATTTCCCTGCAAAGTCCCATCGGCGACAGCGAGGATACCACTTTCGGCGATTTCATCGAGGACAAAGGCGCAGACAATCCCAGTGACATCACCGCCTACACCCTCCTGAAAGAAAAGCTGGATGACGTCCTCCTCACCCTGACCGAACGGGAACGCCAGGTGCTCATCCTGCGCTTCGGCATCGGTGACGGCTACGCACGCACCCTGGAAGAAGTCGGGCGACAGTTCAACGTCACCCGAGAGCGTATCCGCCAAATCGAAGCCAAGGCGCTGAGGAAAATGCGCCACCCGACCCGGATCCGATTGTTGCAAGGCTTCCTCGAAGCCCAGGAAATGTAAAAAAGCTCCTCCAACCGGCACAAGGAAGGCCTTCCCAGCATGAACAAACTGATCGGTCTCGTCATCGTTGTCCTGCTCGCCGCCGCCGGCGTCCAATTCGCCGGCCACACCACCAAGGTGAGCGCCTTCGGGAGCGCGGTCCACGGATTTCTCGATGCCGTTGCGCTGGATGATCCCGAAAGTCTGATCCCGGACATCGTCGAAGCGGCAGCGAAGGAAGGACTCGAGGTCAACCCCCGGGCCGTCACCGTGACCGCAGAACCGACCGAGAAGCAAGAGGGCCTCACCGGCATGCTCGCCCGTAAGGGGATCGCCGAATCCCAACAGGTCCGCGTCACCATCGAGCTCGAACACTCCGATACCATTCTCGGCGTCTTTCCCCTGAAAGGCCAAATCCGCGAAACCGACATCCGCACCGTCCAGGTACGTCCCCGCCGCGTCGGAGAAGAGATGTATCAGCAACTGGAAGCGGAAGAAATGCAAAGCCAGCCGGCACAGCGGCAGCCGGTCGGCACCTCGAACATCATGCGCCAAAAGGCACGGGATGTGACCGGCCGCTAGCTTGAGGCCGTCCGAAAAGGTCTATGGCGAAGCAAGATCGGGGTCGGTATCGGTATCGAAGGGACGCGGGATGGGATTCGGCCATTCAGAACCGGATATTGTTGGGGTGCCGACACAACTCGGTAGCAAAGTTTGAGCGGTACATAAGGGCCAGGAGCCAACCAGAACGGGAATCGATTCCGATCCCGATTCCGACAATGATCTGACTGATCGGCCACGATTGCCTGGAGGAGACGGATGATGGAACATGCCTTTTCGGATAGCCTCTAGCTTGAGCCCGTCCGAAAAGGTAGCCGCATTCTCAACCTGACCTCCCCATCCGGACCCG